>JBFJWO010000265.1:0-7210 GCA_041623575.1 Gammaproteobacteria bacterium | reverse complement strand
GCTGCGGCACAACTGCGCGAAGGCGGCCTCGTCACCCCAGCCCTCGACCAGCACGATCCAGCGCGGCACGCGGTTCGGTTCGCCACGCGCCTTGCGCTCCGCGGAGTCGACGGCGCTGGCGCCCTCGTCGGCGACCAGCAGGTGCGCGCCGGCCACCGCATCGCTGGCCAGCAACTCGGGCAACAGGCGGCTCGACAGGGTCTCGATGTGGCGGGCCGAGTGCTCGCCGGCGACGTCGTAGCGCCAGGTCGAGACCAGGCCGCCCTGGCCGCTGCCCACGCTCGCCGCGACGCGGCAGATGGAACGCGCGACGCGCTCGAACCCGGTCACCACCGAACGGGTCCAGGGCGTCGGGTTGTCGAGGCGCTCGCGGTAGTCGGGTCCCGTCAGCACCTGCGGCGAGCGGGCCTCGTAGAGATTGAAGTACTCCAGGGCGGCGTCGAGCGCCACGTAGCGCCGCCCGCGCAGGAACCCGGGAATCCCGACCCGCTCGGGCATGTGCTCCCGGCCGTGCCAGGCATAGAACTCGGCGCGCCGCGCCGGCGCGATGTCGTGCCAGATCGCCACGGCGCCCTCGCCGATCAGACTCATCGTAGGTCTCCGCGATTCGCCGCCGGCCGGCCCGGGAGCGGTGCCCGGCCCCCTCCGGTGCCGGCAGCGAGTAAAATGAAATCGAATTCCAATTCCGAAACGGTTTCTATAGACTACACGCCACCGCTTTGCAGGAAAACCATCGCGATGACGATTGCCGCGGTCGAGCGCTGCCTGAGCGTGGTCGAAGCCCTCGCCGGGGCGCCGCAGCCGGTCGAACTCGTCGAACTGGCCCGGCGCATCGGCGCACCCAACAGCGCCACCCATCGCACGCTCTCGACCCTGATCGCCCAGGGCTGGGTGGTGCAGGACACGGCCAGCCAGAACTACTCCCTCTCGCTGCGCCTGTGCACCCTCGCGTTTCGCGACCTCGAAGCCCGCGCCGTGCCCGACATCGTGCAGAACGTGCTGGACGCCTTGGCGCGGCGCACCGGCGAGTACTGCCGGCTGGCGCTGGTGGAAGGCGACGACCTGCTGTGGGTGGCGCGCGCCCAGGGGGCGACCGGCGGGCTGCGCTACGACCCGGACATGGGGCACGAGCTGGTGCTGCACGCCACCGCCAACGGCAAGGCCTGGCTCGCCACCCTGCCCGAGAACGAAGCGCTGCGCATCGTCTGCGCGCGCGGTTTCGACACGCGCCGCCCGCTCGGGCCGCGTGCCGCCGGCAACGTCGACGAGGTCCGCCGTCACCTCGCCGAGACCCGCGCGCGAGGTTACGCCACCGCGATCGAGGAGGCCGAGGCGGGAACCGCAGCGCTGGCCGTGCCGTTCTTCGCCGGCGCGACGGGCGAAGCGCCGGCCGCCGGCACCGTCAGTGTCGCCGGCCCGCTGGTGCGGATCGGCCCGGAACGTTTCGACGAGTTGAGCAACGCGCTGCGGGCCGCCGCCAGGGAGGTCGGCCTGCTGTGGCCGCTGAGGAACCGGCAGCGGGGTGCGCGCCTGGCGGGCGCAGCCACCGAGCGGCTTCGCGCATGACCCGCGCCGGCCCGTCGGCCTTGCCGTGCCCGGCGCGACGCGGCGTTGCCGCCCCATGAGCGGGTTGCTGCGGCGGGTGGCCGAGCCCGCGCTGTGGTTCGCGGGCCTGCTGCTCGCCTGGGAAGTGCTGGTCCGGGTGCTCGAGGTCCGCTCGTTCATCCTGCCGGCGCCGTCGCAGTTCCTGCTCAGGATCCACACCGACTTCGATCGCCTGCTGGCGCACGGGGCGATCACCACGCGCCTGATCGTCTACGGCTTCCTGGCCGGCGCCCTGCCCGGGGTCGCGCTCGGCTACCTGATCGCCAACTACCGGACCTGCGAGCGGTTGCTGTACCCGCTGGTGGTCTTCATCCAAGGGTTGCCGAAAGTCACGCTCGCGCCGCTGCTGCTGGTGTGGTTCGGGTTCAGTGAGTTCCCCAAGATCCTGCTGACCTCGCTGATCACGTTCTTCCCGGTGCTGGTCGACAGCGCGGCCGGCTTCAAGTCGGTGGACTACCGCCACTACTACCTGAGCCGCTCGACCGGTGCCAGCTGGTGGCAGACGTTCCGCTTCGTGCAGTTGCCGAGCGCCGCGCCCAACATCTTTTCGGGATTCAGGATCACCATCGTCATCGCGGTGACGGTGGTGATCGTGGTCGAGTGGCTGAACTCGAACAACGGGCTCGGCTACGTCGTGCTGCGGGCGATGGACAGCAAGGACACGCCGCTGATCTTCGCCGTGCTGGTGGTGGCATCCACGATCGGGTTGCTGCTGAACTACGCCGTCGTGGTGGCGGAGAACGCTCTGCTGCCATGGCGACGGCGCGCGGCAAACACCTGACCCGGCAGCGACCGGGAAGATCCAGAGTCAACAGTCGATAACAAACGATGGAGGTTTCAGTGAAACACCTGCTCAAGAATCTGCTGGTCGTCGTCGCGACGGCCACTGCCCTGTCCGTGTCGGGCGGCGCCGCCGCGGCCGACAAGCTCAAGCTGATCATGAACTGGACGGCCGACTCGGCCCACCTGGGATTCGCGGTCGCGCAGAAGGGCGGCTACTACGCCAAGGAGGGGCTGGACGTCGAACTGCAGGAGGGCCGCGGCTCGGCGGTGGCAGCACAGCTGGTCGCGACCGGCCAGGCCGACCTCGGCTACGCCGACGCGGGCGCGGCATTGAACGTCGCCGCCAAGGGCGCGCCCATCCGCATCATCTCGACGATCTGGAAATCGGGCCAGTTCGGCATCCAGTCGCTCGCCTCGTCGAACATCAACACGCCCCGCGACCTGATCGGCAAGAAACTCCAGGTGCCGCCGGGATCGGCCATGGTGCCGCTGGTGCCGGTGTTCCTGCGCGCCAACGGCATCAAGGAATCGGAAGTCGAGATCGTTTCGGCGGCGCAGAACGCGACGCTCGGACTGTTGACCTCGGGCGCGACCGACGCGGTGGCGGAAACGCCGGAGAACGTCGTCGTCCCGCTGGCGGCGCAAGGCATCGAGGCCAGCAACATGTACTTCTACACCAACGGCGTGCCGCTGATCAGCCTCAGCCTGATCGCCCGCGAAGACAAGCTGGCGGCCAACCCGGACCTGTACCGCCGGTTCGTCAAGGCCACGATGCAGGGCTGGCAGCAGGCAATGCGCGACCCGCAGGCCGCGGTGGACGCCCTGCGCGCGGTGTTCCCGGAGACCCAGAAAACGAAAGAGGCGCTGATGCAGGCGGCGCAGTACAGCTTCACGTCGGTGTGCCCCGCCGGCAAGGGTGATCGCATCGGCGTCACCGATGCCGCGACCTGGGACCGCGTCTACAACGTGATGACCACGGCGATGAACTTCTCCAGCGAGAAACCCATCACCGCGTACTATTCGGCCGACTACCTGCCGGCCGAGAGCTATACCTGTCCGTAGCGGCGCCGACGCTCGCGTGGCCGGCGCCTATGCCGGCCACGCCCCGCCGCTCGCACGGTGTGCAAGTCGCGGCCCGGCAATGCGACAAAACCGCAACCCCCTGTGACGAGCAGCAGCATGGCCGAGGCCGCCACCCCGATGCCGCGGCGGGCGGGCGAGCGGCGCTGGCTCGCGGCGATCCTGTTTCCGGCACTCTCGGTGGCGCTGTTCCTGGCGGCGTGGGAAGTGCTGGTCAGCGCCCTCGGGGTCCCGTTGTGGCTGCTCCCCAAGCCGTCCGATTTCCTGGCCCGGGTGGTCAGCGATTTCGCGCTCATCGCCGGGCACGCGCTGGCCACGTCGCGCACGCTGCTGCTGGGCTTCCTGCTGGGCGTGGCGATCGCCGTGCCGCTGAGCCTCGCGATCGTCTCCGTGCGCGCGCTGGAGCGCGGCCTGTTCCCGGTGATCGTGTTCCTCAACATCATGCCCAAGACCATCATCGGCCCGATCATCATCGTGTGGTTCGGCATCGGGCCGCTGGTGTCGGTGATCATCGTGTTCCTGATGTGCTTCTTCCCGGTGCTGGTCGACAGCATGTCGGGCTTCCGGGCGGTCGACCCGCGGCTGTACTACCTCACCCGCTCGATGGGCGCCTCGCCGTTGCAGACGTTCCGCTACGTGCGCGTGCCCGCCTCGATGCGCTACATTTTCGCGGGCATGAAAATCGGGCTGGTCAAAGCCGTGGAGGGGGTCATCATCGCGGAGTTCATCGCCTCGAGCGCCGGGATCGGCTACCTGATCATGCAGGCCTCGAGCTTCATGGACATGACCCTGATGTTCAGCGGGCTGGTGGTGACCGCGGTGATCGCGCTGGTGTTCAACGCCCTGCTGCTCGGCACCGAACGCCTGCTGATGCCCTGGGCCAACGCCGAGCGCTGAGTGCGCGCCGCATGAGCCCGGCCGGCACGTTCGCTTCACCGCCACCGCCCGACAGGCGACGGATACACGCATGAGCAAGGCCGAATCCGGCCCGCAGTCGAAGCAGGCCCGGGGCGCATCCATCACCGGGCGCGGCGTCACCAAGGTGTTCGGCAGCGGGCCCGGGGCCCATCACGCACTGGGGCCGATCGACCTCGCCGTCGCCGAGGGCGAGTTCGTGAGCCTGATCGGCCCGTCGGGCTGCGGCAAGAGCACCGCGATGCTGCTGGTGGCCGGCCTGGAACCCGTTACCGAGGGCTCGATCGAGGTCGACGGCAAGGCCCTGACGGCGCCGATCACCGAAGTCGGCATCGTGTTCCAGGATCACCTGCTGCTCGAGTTCCGCACGGCGATCGACAACGTCATGCTGCAGCAGCAGATCCGGCGCCTCGACAAACGGCAACTGCGCGCGCGGGCCGACGAACTGTTCGGGAAACTGGGCCTCACGGGCGCCGAGCGGCGCTACCCCTGGCAACTCTCCGGCGGCATGCGCCAACGCGTTTCGATCGCCCGCGCGCTGGTGCACGAGCCGTCGATGCTGCTGATGGACGAACCGTTCGGCGCACTGGACGCCATCACCCGCACCCAGATCCGCCACGACCTGGAGATGCTGTGGCTGGAGACCCGCAAGACGGTGCTGTTCATCACCCACTCGATCGAGGAGGCGGTGGGCCTGTCCGACCGCGTGCTGGTGATGTCCAACGGGCCCGGCACGATCGTCGACGAGATCGCGATCGAGCTGCCCCGCCCGCGCCCGGCCCACCTCGGCGACTACCCGGAGTTCGCCCACTATGCGCAGCGCATCTACTCGACCTTCGAGAAACTCGGCGTCTATCGCTTCAAGTAACGCCATGAAGGGGCGGCGCTGATGGCAGCGCGCCGCTACGTCATGATCGGCGCGCCGATCACCAAGGTGCGCTCGCCGGCGCTGCTCGAGGAACGATTCGCAACCTTCGGCATCCGCGCGAGCGTGGTCGCGCAACACCTCGAGCCGGGCGAACTCGACGCTTTCATGCAGGCCGCCAGGGCGGACCCCACGCTGGACGGCCTGCTGGTGACGATGCCGCACAAGAAAGCCGTGATGGGATACCTCGACCGCCTCGCGCCGATCGCGCAGCGCGTCGGCAGCGTCAACACCGTGCGGCGCACGCCGTCCGGCGGCTTCGAGGGCACCCAATTCGACGGCCCGGCGCTGGTCAACGCGCTGCTCGCCAAGGGCGTGGCATTGCACGACGCCCGCGTGCTGTTGCTCGGCACTGGCGGCGCCGGCCTCGCGATCGCCGAGGCATTGGCCGCGCACGGTTGCGCGGCACTCGCGGTAGACGACCGGGACGCGCGCCTCGTGCGCTCGACCCTGAACACCCTTCGCGACGACCCGGCCTGCCTCACGCAACCGACGCGCCGCGCCCGCACCGGCGAGTACGACCTGCTGATCAACGCGACCCCGGTCGGAATGGCGAGCGGCGATCCCAGCCCGTTCGCGCCGGCACTGGTGGCGCTGGCGCGCTGCGTGGCGGACATCGTGGCCGACCCCGGCGAGACGCGGCTCGAGGCGCTGGCCCGCGACGCCGGCGCCCTGTTCGTCTCCGGCCGCGACATGGTGAAAGGGCAGATCGCACCGATCTGCGACTGGCTGCGGGAGGTCGGGTCGCAGGCCCCGGCCGGGAGGCAAGACGAGCCGCGGTAAAGAATTGTTTCGCCGCCAATGGCCCTGGCCGCACTGGGCTAGACTCCGCGCGACCCGCCGCGTGGCGGCGTACAGCCGGCTCCCACGTGGGGTGCTCGGCGTCTGACCATGCCCGGCTGTTGCCGGGCTCTCCAAACCAAGGGGAATAGAGATGTTGAAAGAGTTCAAAGACTTTGCCATGCGCGGCAACGTCGTCGACATGGCCGTGGGCATCATCATCGGCGGTGCGTTCGGGCTCATCGTCAAGTCGCTGGTGGCCGACGTGATGATGCCGCCGCTCGGGCTGCTGCTCGGCGGGGTCGACTTCAGCGAGCTGTTCGTGGTCGTCAAGGAGGGCACCACGGCGGCGCCCTATGCGACCCTCGAAGCGGCGAAGACAGCCGGCGCGGTGACCATCAACTACGGGTTGTTCGTCAACACCGTTATCAGCTTCGTGATCGTGGCCTTCGCGATCTTCATGCTGATCCGGGCCCTGAACAAGCTCAAGCGCGAGGAGGAGGCAGCGCCGGCCGAGCCGACGACCAAGGATTGCACCTTCTGCTGCACGAGCGTGCCGATCAAGGCCACACGCTGCCCGCACTGCACCTCGCAACTCGAGAGCGCTGCCTGAGGCAGGCTCGGATCCTTCCCGCCGGCGCCCCTCGTGGGGGCGCCGGCCCGCTAACCGCCTCGTTGCGCCACCGACCTGCGTGGCACCCGCGCAATCGACGCGCCCGGGAATCGTCCCCGTGCGCGGGCGAGGCGACCGAGCTCTACGGTCCGTCCCGGGGCGCATTGGCGAAGGCTGCCGGCGGTTGCTATCCTGACCCGGTATCCTCGAGTGAACTCACCATCATCTCGCCTACCGAGGTCTCGGTGAGGGGATCCAGGTCCGCGAGCTCGGTGAACAGGAGCGAGTTCCCACAGCCCAATGGACAGGTACCCAGCCCCATGGCCGCCGCCGCCATCATCGCGGTCTGAAACACGGCACCCACTTCTTTCAGAATCAGGCTGTAGGCCAGGTCCCCGTATACCTTCCGGGTACACGCGTACAGCGCCGCAAGCACGAGGAGAACTTGCGGCGGCTGCTCGACGCCGGCTGTGCCCGCGGCGTCGAGCAGCAGTTCGTCGAGGCCGGGT
>JBFJWO010000264.1:0-7238 GCA_041623575.1 Gammaproteobacteria bacterium | reverse complement strand
TCCCCTATTCGGTCTTGCTCCGGGTGGGGTTTACCCTGCCACCGCTGTTGCCAGCGGCGCGGTGCGCTCTTACCGCACCTTTTCACCCTTACCCGGGCACGCCCGGGCGGTATATTTTCTGTGGCACTTTCCGTCGGCTCGCGCCGCCCAGGCGTTACCTGGCACCCTGCCCTGTGGAGCCCGGACTTTCCTCCAACCGCCAACCCGGGGGTTGCGGCCAGCGACTGTCAGGCCCGCTCCGCGCGGAACCTTACCACAGCCGGCGGCAGTGTCCTCACTCCTGTTCGCCGGCCAGCGCCAGGGCTCGTGCGTAGAGTTGCTGGCGCGAGCTCGAGGTGAGGCGGGCGGCGAGGCGGGCGGCCCGCGCCGGCGGAAGCTCCTGCAACAGGGCGCGCAGGACGGATTCGGCGTCGAGCTGCGTCGCCGGCGCCGGTTGCGGGTTGCCTTCCACCACCACGACGAACTCGCCGCGTGCGGGTGCGTCGCCCGCGGCGTAGCTCGCGGCGAGTTCGCCGAGCCCCGCGCTTTGCAGGGTCTCGTACACTTTGGTCAACTCACGTGCAACGAGGGCCCGGCGCGTGAGCCCGAAAGCCTGCGCCATGGCGGCGATGCAATCCGCGATCCGGTGCGGGGCCTCGAAAAACACCAGCGTGCGCGGCTCGTTGACCAGCTCGAGCAGCCGCGCCCGCCGGGCCGCGGCCCGGGCCGGCAGGAAGCCCTCGAACGCGAACCGCTCGGTCGCCAGCCCGCACACCGACAGCGCGGCGCTCAGCGCGGAAGGGCCCGGGACCGGCACCACCGGCACGCCGGCGTCCAGGGCCGCGCGCACCAGTGCCGACCCCGGGTCGCTGATCAGCGGCGTGCCGGCATCGCTGATCAGCGCGACCGACTGCCCCGCTTCGATCAGCGCCAGCAACTCCGAGGTCCGGCGCGACTCGTTGTGACGATGCAGCGAGAGGCAGCGCGGCGTCGCGCCGAGGTGCTGCAACAGCTTGCGGGAGTGGCGCGTATCCTCGGCCGCCACGACCGCGACCTCGCGCAATACAGCCCCCGCGCGGGGGCTCAGATCCTGCAGATTGCCGATCGGCGTGGCCACCACGAAGAGCGTGCCGCTGGCGTTTGACACTCAGACCTCCAACACAGATACTGCGCCCGGCGCGCCGGCGCCTGTTGACCCGGGCGGCGCCCCGGCGGCGACCCCCGGCCCCTATCCCAGGCCGTAACTGCTGGACCACGACCGAAACCCGCCCCTTGAACGCCCGACCCCCTCCGCCCGCGCCGCTGATTCGCATTGGCCGCAACGCGCTGGGTGCCCTGGCCGTAGCGCTCGCGCTGGGCGCGTGCACAGTACTGCCGCCAGGCTCCGAGCAGCCCCTCGCGCCGCGCTCGGGCGTCTCCGAGAACGACGCGGCCGTGGCGCTTCAGCAGGGCGACCTCGCAGGCGCTGCGCGCATCTACCGCGAACTCGCCGCCCAGGCCCCCGTCACCGGGCGTGAAGACTACCTGCTGCGCGCGGCCCGGCTGGCCTACCAGCAACGCGACTTCGCCAGCCTGGAACAGGACCTCGCGGGGCTAGACGATAACCGCTTGAGCGCCCAGCAGGCGACCGAAAAAGCGCTGCTCGAAGGCAGCGTCGCGTTGGCGCAGGGCCGGCTCGAGGCAGCGCTCGCCGTGGCGCCGGAAGTCGATCCGGAAATGACCCTGGTCGAGCGCGCGCGCGTGATGGAGTTGCGCGCCGACATCCGTACCGAACTCGGCGACGTCAGCGGCGCGCTGCGCCTGCGCATCCTGCTCGAGCCGATGCTGCCGAGCGTCGAGGCGATCGAGGACAACCACCGCCGCATCTGGCGCCTGCTCGGGCAGCCGGGGCTGCTGGACCTCGCGGCCATGCGCCGGCTGCCGCACGGCGAGGTATTCGCCGGCTGGGTCGAACTGGCCGAGACCGTGCGCGGCGCGCGCCTCGAGCAAAGCAGCCTCGGGCAGGCGGTGAACGCCTGGACCCGGCGCTACCCGGCCCACCCGGCCGCCGACAGTTTCGCCAACCAGTTGCTGGACGCCATCCTCGCCGATCGCAGCTACCCCCACCAGATCGCCCTGCTGCTGCCCCTCAGCGGGCGCCTGTCCCGCGTGTCCGAGGCGATACGCGACGGTTTTCTCGCCGGCTACTTCGAATCCCCGCAGTCCACCGAACGCCCCGACGTCAGGGTCTACGACCTCGGGCCGGACCCGGCGGCGTTCTGGCAGACCTACAACCGGGCACTGGGCGAAGGGGCCAAGCTGGTGGTGGGGCCGCTCAGCAAACCGGCCGTCAACCTGCTCGCGGCGAGCGAGCAGCTCGCGGTGCCGGTGCTGAGCCTCAACTACGCCGACGGCGCGCCCGCCGCGCCGCCGCCCGAACTCTACCAGTTCGGCCTGTTGCCCGAGGACGAAGCCCGGCAGGCGGCGGAGTTCATCATCGACAACGGCCTCTACCGTGCCGCGGCCATCGTGCCCCAGGGCGCCTGGGGCGAGCGCTTGCTGGGCGAGTTCCGCGACAGCCTGGAACGCCTCGGCGGCATGCTCGTCGACCACGAATTCTACGCCGCCGAGAAGAACGACTTCTCGGGACCCATCCAGCGCGTGCTCTCGCTGCAGCTCAGCCGCAACCGCGAGCGGGTGCTGCAACGGGCGCTCGGCACGGATCTCGAGTTCCAGCCGCGCCGCCGCGAGGACGTGGAGGCCATCTTTCTCGCCGCCGCGCCGAAGAACGCGCGGCTGCTGAAACCCCAGCTGTCGTTCCACCACGCCGGCGACATCCCGGTGTACGCCACTTCGCACGCGTTCAGCGGTTCCCGCGACGTGCGCGCCGACAAGGACATGGACGGGCTGGTCTATCTCGACATCCCGCTGGTGCTCGACCCCGGCGCCCAGACCCACGCCGTGCGCGCGGGCTTCGAGGCCAGCTGGCCGAGCGAGCAGCGCTACCTGCGCCTGTTCGCGCTCGGCATGGACGCCTACAAGGTGATCCCGCACCTCGAGCAGCTGCGCGACAACCCGGACCTGCGCCTCACGGGGCTCACGGGCGAGTTGTCGATGGACACGGGGCGGCGCTTGCACCGGCGGCTGCGCTGGGGGCTGTTCGAGGGCGGCGAGCCGAAGCCGCTGACGCTCCCGGCGGCCGAAGTCGCCGAACACTCCGCGATCAGCCCGCAACGGCCGTGAACCGCCAGTCCCGGGGTGCGGCGGCGGAGGCGCAGGCGTGCCGCTTTCTGGAAGCGCGGGGACTGCGCACGCTGGGGCGCAACTATCGCTGCCGCTGGGGAGAGATCGACCTGATCATGCGCGACGCGGCGGTGCTGGTGTTCGTCGAAGTGCGCTACCGGCGTCACGCCGGTTTCGGCGGCGCGCTCGGCAGCATCGATCGGCGCAAGCGCGAACGCCTCGCCCGTGCCGCCAGCCACTACCTGCAACGCAACGCCGCGGCCGAGACCCCGGCGCGCTTCGACGTCGTGACCGTCTCTCCGATAGCCGGCGGCAGCGAACAGATCGAATGGCTGGCCAACGCTTTCGAGGCCGGCCCGTGAGCGGTCGCCGTGCACCGTCCCCTCGACGCGATGCGGAGGACCGCCCGTGACCCCACTCGAAACGATCACGCAGACCTTTGTCGCATCGATGGATGCCAAGCAGAAGAGCCTGGAGGTGCTGGGGCCCGGGATCGTCGACGCCGCCGACATGCTGGTCAGTGCCCTGCTCGGCAACCGGAAGATTCTCGCCTGTGGCAACGGCGGCTCGGCGGGCGACGCCATGCACTTCTCCTCGGAGCTGATCAATCGCTTCGAAATGGAGCGCCCGGGGCTGCCGGCCATCGCGCTGACCGCGGATACCCCGACCCTCACCTCGATCGCCAACGACTACGACTACTCGTTGATCTTCGCGCGCCAGGTGCGGGCCCTCGGGCAATCGGGCGACGTGCTGCTCGCCATCACCACCAGCGGTAACTCGGCCAACGTGCTGAGCGCGATCACCGCCGCCCACGATCGCGGCGTGCGCGTGCTGGCGCTGACCGGCAAGGACGGCGGGCGGGTGCCCGAGCAACTGGAAGACAACGACATCGAGCTGCGTGTGCCCGCGAACTCGACGGCGCGCATCCAGGAAGTGCACCTGCTGGTGATCCACTGCCTGTGCCAGCTGATCGACCAGCGGCTGTTTGCCGCCTGAGGCGGCCCTCACTTGACGACCTTGAGCGAGGGCTTTTTCCCCTCGCCCGACGACTGAGGTGGCGGGCTCACGCCGTCCTCGTCGCTGAACATCATGCCCTTGCCGTTCTCGCGCGCGTAGACCGCCAGCACCGCCACGATCGGCACCTCGACGCTGCGCGGGTCGCCGCCGAAACGGGCGTTGAAGGTGACGTGCTCGTTGCCGAGCGACAGGTCACGTACCGCGTTGGGGCTCACGTTGAGCACGATCTTGCCGTTCTCGACATACTCGCGCGGAACCTCGGCCGCCTCGTTGTTCGCATCAACCAGCAGGTGCGGCGTACAGCCGTTGTCGACGATCCATTCGTACAGGGCGCGGATCAGGTAGGGTCTGCTGGAGGTCATGGCGCAGGCGGGGCTCGTGTTGCGCGGTGTAGCGACGCCCGGGCGGGCACCGCTTGCCGGCGTTCAGCGCATCTCCAGTTCCAGTTCCGTGAGGCTGCGCTGGAAGGCGTCGCGCGCGAACAGGCTTTCCGCGTACTTCTCGACCGCCGCCGCCTCACGCGGCAGGGAAATACCGAAATGCTCCAGGCGCCACAGGATGGGCGCCACGGACGCGTCCACCAGGGTGAACTCGTCGCTGAGGAAAAACGGCCGCGCCGAGAACACCTCGCTCGACGCCACCAGGCTGTCGCGCAAGGCGTGGCGGGCGGCTTCGGCGCGACTTTCGTCGCTGCTCTCTATTTCCTGCAGGAGGCTGTACCAATCGTGCTCGATGCGAAACAGCGCGAGCCGCGAGCGGGCGCGGGACACCGGGTCGACCGGCATCAGCGGCGGATGCGGAAAGCGCTCATCGAGGTATTCCACGATCACTCGCGAGTCGTACAAGACCAGGTCGCGATCCACGAGCGTCGGTACCGAGTTGTAGGGGTTGAGGTGGACGAGGTCCTCGGGCTTGTCGTCCGGATCGACGTCGATCACGTCCACGCTGATGTCTTTTTCGACCAGCACCAGGCGCACACGATGGCTGTGCGGGCTCGTCGGGGTAGAGTACAGAATCATGGACATGCTCGTGAACCGCTACCCGCTCGCTAACCCGCGTCGCCCACCGGCGACACAATCCCGCGCTGTCACCCGCCGCCTGCCGCGCGGCTAGTGAACGTCGCGCCAGTACTCACGCTTGAGGAAGTACGCGATGATCGTGAATGCGACCAGGAACAGCACCACCCAGATTCCGAGGCGATGTCGTTCGAGCCGGGCAGGCTCCCCGAGGTAGGCCAGGAAATTCACCAGGTCGGCGACCGTGCGATCGAACTCCTCCGGCGTCTGGCTGCCGGGCTGGGCGAGTTCCAGGCGCTCGATGGTTCGGGTCTCTACGCCCTCACGCTTTTCGGTCTTGTATACCGGGATCTGGTAACCCTGCAGGTCCCACATCACGTGCGGCATGCCGACGTCGGGAAACACCGTGTTGTTGACCCCGATGGGCTCGCGCGTCGGATCCAGGTAGAACCCCTTGAGGTAGCTGTACAGCCAGCTCGTGCCGCGCACCCGGGCCGCCAGCGACAGGTTGGGCGGCAGCGTGCCGAATGCCTCCCTGGCGTAACTCTCGGTCATCGGCACGATCATCAACGAGCCCGGCTTGCTGCGCACGCCGTTCTCGTCGCTGGTGAAGATCAGGTTGTCCTGCACCTGCTGCGGCGTCAGGTTGAGGTCGCGCGCCAGGTGCGAGTACCGGTGATAGCCCGCCGAGTGACAGCTCATGCAGTAGTTCACGAACAGCCGCGCCCCGCGTTGCAGCGACGCCTTGTTCGTGGTGTCCGCCGTGTAGGGCTCGACATAGGCACTGCCGCCGGCCGCCATCGCACCCTGCGCCGCCAGCGCGATCACTACCGACACTGCCAGCTTCCTGATCATGACGTCACCCTTTCCGGCACCGGCCGGGTCGTCTCGCTCCTGCTCAGGAAATAGAGGAACACGAAGAACAGGAAATACAGCAGGGTGAACAATTGCGCCAGGCGCACCAGCACCGGCTCGGCGGGCGCCATGCCGAGGTAGCCGAGCGCCACGAAGCTGACCACGAACATGGCCAGATTGAGCTTGTAGAGATTGCTGCGGTAACGGATCGACTTGACGTCGTTGCGGTCGATCCAGGGCAGGAAGAACAGCACCACCAGCGCCGCCCCCATCACGAATACGCCGCTGAACTGATCGACCAGCGGCATCGGCGGGATGGCCCGCAGAATGGCGTAGTAGGGCGTGAAGTACCACACCGGCTTGATGTGCTCGGGCGTCACCAGCGCGTTGGCCGGCACGAAGTTGTCGTGCTCGAGGAACAGCCCGCCGAGCTCCGGCGCGTAGAACACGATGCCCATGAAGATCACCATGAACACGCCCACGCCGAAGATGTCCTTGACGGTGTAGTAAGGGTGAAAGGGGATGCCGTCGACCGGGTGGCCGTCGGCGCCCTTGTTCTTCTTGATCTCGACGCCGTCGGGGTTGTTGGAGCCCACCTCGTGGAGCGCGAGGATGTGCATCACCACCAGCAGCAGCAGCACCAGCGGCAGGGCAACGACGTGCAGCGCGAAGAAGCGGTTCAGCGTGGCGTCGGCGATCACGTAGTCGCCACGGATCCACAGCGACAGGTCGGGACCGATGATCGGGACCGTGTCGAACAGGTTGATGATCACCTGCGCCCCCCAGAAAGACATCTGACCCCAGGGCAGCAGGTAGCCCATGAACGCCTCGGCCATCAGGCAGATGTAGATGACCATGCCGAACAGCCAGATCAGCTCGCGCGGTTTCTTGTACGAGCCGTACATCATGCCCCGCAGCATGTGCAGGTAGACCACGACAAAGAACATCGAGGCGCCGGTGGAGTGCATGTAGCGCATCAGCCAGCCCCAGGGCACGTCGCGCATGATGTACTCGACCGAGGCGAAAGCGCGTTCCGCATCGGGCTTGTAGTGCATGGTGAGGAAGATACCGGTGACGATCTGCAGCACCAGCACCAGCAGCGCCAGCGAGCCGAAGAAATACCAGAAGTTGAAGTTCTTCGGCGCGTAG
>JBFJWO010000263.1:0-7242 GCA_041623575.1 Gammaproteobacteria bacterium | reverse complement strand
GGCGCTGCCGGCGGCGTATGCGTTCTCGCGTTACCGGTTCCTCGGCGACAAGCACCTGTTCTTCTGGCTGCTGACCAACCGCATGGCGCCGCCGGCGGTGTTCGCGCTGCCGTTCTTCCAACTCTACTCGGCGATCAACCTGTTCGACACCCACATTGCCGTGGCGCTGGCGCACTGCCTGTTCAACATACCGCTGGCGGTGTGGATCCTCGAAGGGTTCATGTCCGGGGTGCCGAAGGAACTCGACGAAACGGCCTACCTCGACGGCTATTCGTTCTGGCGCTTCTTCCTGCGTATCTTCGTGCCCACCATCGCCGCCGGCATCGGGGTGGCGGCCTTTTTCTGTTTCATGTACTCGTGGGTCGAGTTGCTGCTCGCCAAGACCCTCACGTCGGTCGCGGCAAAGCCGATCGCGGCCACCATGACCCGCACCGCCAGCACCGCCGGCTACGAACTCGGCCTGCTGGCCGCGGCCGGGTGCCTGACCATCATACCGGGCGCGGTGGTGATCTACTTCGTGCGCAACTATATCGCCAAGGGCTTCGCCCTCGGCCGCGTCTGAGGAGACCGGGTCATGGGTTTGTCGTGGATGGCGTGGACCTGGCCGACGGCGGCGTTTTTCATCTTCGTCTTCGTCTCCATCGCCGGCATGGGCGTGTGGGAGTATTTCCGCCCCGGGGGCGACCCGCGCCGCGGCATCCTGGGCCTGGACACCACTCGCGGCGATCGCCTGTTCATTTCCTACCTCGGCTCCGCGTTCATCTTCCTGCTCTGGCTCGCGGTGTTCGGCACGCCGTTGTGGGGTGCGCTGGTCATCGCGCTGGCGTACGCGTTCGTGGTCTTCAAGTGGGTGTGAGGGCGGCGACGACACGCCTGCGCGCGCACCGTGCGACTGCGCCGCGCCCGGCGCGCGCGAGGCCCGGCCGTTAGGCGAGCGTCGCGATGCATGAGCGCGCGGCCAACCTGGAGCGGCTGTCGGCGGAAACGTTCGACGCGTTGATCGTCGGCGGCGGGATAAACGGCGCGGTCGCGGCAGCCGCGCTTTGCGGGCGCGGCGCAAGGGTCGCCCTGATCGACGCGCGCGACTTCGCGGGCTTTACCAGCCAGCACTCGTCCAACCTCGCGTGGGGCGGGATCAAGTACATGGAAAGCTGGGAGTTCCCGCTGGTGTGGGGTCTGTGCAAGTCGCGCAACGACCTGATGCGCGACTTCCCGTCCACCGTGCGCGAGATCCGCTTCCTGGCGACGGTGCGCAAGCGCTTTCGCCATCACCCGCTGCTGCTGTGGGTGGGCACCTGGCTCTACTGGCTGATGGGGCGCGGCTTCACGCGCACGCCGCGCTACCTGAGCGCGGCCGCGATCAAACGTGCCGAACCGGCGATCGAGGCGAGCGCAAGCCGTGGCGGCGTCGAGTACTCCGACGCCTACCTGCACGACAACGACGCGCGCTTCGTGTTCCGCTTCGTGCGCTCCGCCATGGACCGGGGCTGCGTCGCCGCCAACTACGTGCGCTCGCTCGGCGCGCGCCAGGACGAGAGCGGCGAATGGGTGGCGCGCGCACGCGACGAGGTAGGCGGCGCCGAACTCGAGATCCGCGCCCGGGTGCTGGTCAACGCGGCCGGGGCCTTCGTCGACGAGCACAACGCGCTCAGCGGCATCGAGACAGAGTACCGGCACGTGTTCTCCAAGGGCATCCACCTGATCGTGGACCGCCTCGGGCGCAAGGACCGGGTGCTCGCCTTTTTCGCCGACGACGGGCGGCTGTTCTTCGCCATCCCGATGTTCAAGACCACCTGCATCGGCACCACCGACACGCGGGTCGACGACCCGCATACGCGCGTCGAGGAGGACGATCGCGATTTCGTGCTCGACAACATCAACGCCATGCTGGACCTCGAGCGCCCGCTCACGCGCGCCGACGTGATCGCCGAGCGTTGTGGCGTGCGCCCGCTCGCGGTGCGCAAGGGCGCCAGCACGGAGAAGGACTTCCTGCAACTCTCGCGCAAGCACGTCGTCGAGGTCGACGACGAGCGGCGGCACCTGAGCATTTTCGGCGGCAAGCTCACCGACTGCATCAACGTCGGCGACGAGGTCTGCGAGATCGCCGCGCGGCTCGGTGTGCGATTGCCGCAGGCGCAGGCGAAGTGGTTCGGCGAGGCGGGCGCCGACCTGCGCGCCGAGTACGAGCGGCGCGCCGCGCACTGCCGGCTCGACGCCTATTCGCCGCCGGACGCCTACGAACCGCTGTCTGCGCGGCTGTGGCGGCGCTACGGGCAGGACGCGCTCGCGATGCTCGATGAAATCGAACGCGACCCGGCCGCGGCCGAGCTCCTGATCGAGGGTACCGAGTACCGTCGTTGCGAGATCGAGTACGCGGCGCAACGCGAGATGATCGTCACCCTTGAGGACTTCCTGCGCAGACGCTCGAAGATCGCGCTGGTGACGCGCCGCGCGGAGATCGCCGCGGCGCCCGGTACGCGCGAAGCCTGTCGCATCCTGTTCGGCGCCGACGCCGAGCGCCGCTTCGACGAGTATTTCGCCGCCGACCCGCAGTGAAGGGGGGCGCCGGCGCCATCCGGCCCGCCTAGCAGACGTTGCTCGGCGCGCCGCCGACGAAGTGCTCGATGTTGTCGACGAGTTGATCGGCCAGCGCCTGCATGGCCTCGGTGCTGGCCCACGCCGTGTGCGGCGTGAGGATGACGTTGCGCCGGCGCGAGAGTTGCACCAGCGGGTGGTCGTCGCCCGGCGGCTCCGCGGCCAGCACGTCGATCGCCGCGCCCGCGATCAGCCGGCCTTCGATGGCCGCGACGAGGTCGGCTTCGACGATCAGCCCGCCACGGGCGCAATTGACCACCAACGCGGTGGGCTTCATCCGGCGGAACTCGGCGAGGCCCAGCATGCCGCGCGTGCCCGGCAGCAGCGGGCAGTGCAGCGTGTGCACGTCGGCCTCGCTGACCACTTCGTCGAACGGCGTGTACAGCGGCCCGAGTCCCTGTACGCCCTTGTGTGCCGCGAACAGGATCTGCATGCCGAGTGCGCGCCCCAGTGCGGCGACGGCCTGGCCGATCGACCCCTCGCCGTAGATGCCGAGCCGCTTGCCGTGCAGATCGATGACCGGTTCGTTGAAGAAGCAGAACTGCCCCGACGCGCCCCAGCGGCCCGCGTGCACGTCCTCGCGGTAGCCGATCAGGTTGCGGGCGAGCGCGAGGATCAGCGCGAACGTGTGCTCCGGCACGGTGTGGACCGCGTAGTTGCGCACGTTGCTGACCACGACGCCGCGTTCGCGGCAGGCGTCGAGATCGATGTTGTCGGTGCCCGTCGCGGCGACCGCGACCAGTTGCAGGCGCTCGCTCTGTGCGATCGCTTCCCGCGTCAGGCGGACCTTGTTGACGACCACGACAGTGGCATCGCGCACCCGCTCGGCGACTTCTTCGGGCGCGGTGCGCGCGTGTTCGACCCAGGTGTGCTCGAACCCCGGGCGGCGGACCTCGATGTGTGGCGCAATGGTCTCGCGATCGAGAACGACGATCTGGTGCATGGGCACGGCTCCCGGGGCGTCGGTTGTTGGTGGGGGGCGGCAAGTTGGTATATTGTATACCAGGTCAGGCTGGCCGAGCGGCGCACCGGCGCGGGCACGCGGCACACAGCCGGCAAACGGTCCGGCCACGGGCGAAACAAGCATGCAGGCAATCACGCTCACGGAATTCGGCGGGCCGGAGGTGCTCGTCCTGACCGAAGTCGAGGACCCGGTGCCCGGACCCGGGCAGGTGCTGATCGAGGTGGCCGCCACCTCGGTCAATCGTCCCGACCTGGTCCAGCGCGAGGGCAACTATCGACCGCCGCCCGGCGAGTCGCCCATCCTGGGGCTCGAAGTGGCCGGCACCGTGGCCGCTCTCGGCGAGGGCGTGCACGACTGGCACGAAGGCGAGCGGGTGATGGCGCTGATCGGCGGCGGCGGCTACGCCGAGCGTGCACTGGCATACGCGGCGCACCTCATGCCCGTGCCCGAGTCGATGTCCTTCGAAGAAGCGGCCTGCGTCTGCGAGACCTACCTCACGGCCTACCTGAATCTCTTTCGGCTGGCCGCTCTGCGCAACGGCGAGACCGTGTTGCTGCACGGCGGCGGCGGGGGCGTGAACACGGCGGCGCTGCACCTGTGCGCTGCGCTGGTCCCGGACAGCGCCACCCTGGTCACCGCCTCGCCCGGCAAGCTCGAACGGGTGGCCGCGCTGGGCGCGCGTCACGTCATCGACTACACCGCGCAGGATTTCGCCGAAGCCGTGCGCACCCTGACCGAGCGGCGCGGCTGCGATGTCATCCTCGATCACCTCGGCGCCAGCTATCTCGCGGGCAACCTGAAGAGCCTCGCGGTCGCCGGGCGCCTGGTGATCATCGGCGTGATGGGCGGTGCCGAGGCGAAGCTCAACCTGGCGTTGCTGATGGTGAAGCGCCAGCAGATCATCGGCTCGGTGCTGCGTTCGCGCAGCAGCGGGGAAAAAGCCGCGCTGATCGCCGATTTTCGCGAGCGCGTGCTGCCGTTGTTCGCCGAGCGGCGCATCGTGCCGTTGATCGACAAGTGCCTGGCGCTGGCGCGCGCCGCGGAGGCGCATACAATGATGCAGGAAAGCCGCCACTTCGGGAAAATCGTGCTGCGGCCCTGAGGCGAGCGGTCGCGCAACCAACGAGAGCGCCCCATGAACATCCACGAGTACCAGGCCAAGGAATTGCTCGCCGAGTATGGCATCGCGGTGCCGCCCGGCAAGGTCGCCGCCTCGGTGAGCGAGGCGGTCGAGGCGGCCGCGGCGCTCGGCGCGCAACGCTGGGTGGTCAAGGCCCAGATCTACGCCGGCGGGCGCGGCGACGGGCATTTCGCCGACGACCCGAAAGGGCCGGGCGGCGTGCGCTTCGCACAGTCGCCCGAGGACCTGCGACGTCACGTCGGCGAGATGCTGGGCAAGGACCTGGTCACCACCCAGACCGGCGCCGGCGGGCGGGAGGTGGAGCGCGTCTACGTCGAGCAGGCCTGCGACGTCGAGCGCGAGCTGTACCTCAGCATGCTGGTGGATCGCCAGAGCAGTCGCGTGACGCTGGTGACGTCGGCGCGTGGCGGCGTGAACATCGAAAAGGTCGCGATCGACGCCCCGCGGGCCATCCACAAGCTCGCCGTCGACCCGCTGCGCGGGCTCGACGAGGCGCAGGCCAGGCAACACCTGTCCGCGCTCAACCTGAAACCGGCGCAGACCGCGGAGGTGGCTCGCATCGCGGTGGCGACGTACGCGATGTTCACCGGCCTCGACGCCTCGTTGATCGAGATCAACCCGCTGGCGCTGACGCGCGACGGTCGGGTCCTGGCGCTCGATGCGGTGGTGGCGTTCGACGACAACGCGCTGTTTCGTCACGAGCGCCTGCGGGCGATGCGCGACGCGGGTGAGTTGAGGGTCGGCGAGCTGGAGGCCAGCCATCACGGCCTCAACTACATCAAGCTCGACGGCAACGTCGGGCTGTTCGCGAGCGGCGCCGGGCTGGCGCTCGCCACCCTGGACGCGGTGCGCTTTCTCGGCGGCGAGCCGGCCAACTTCCTCGACGTCCCGCCAGTCACCCAGGTGCAGCGCATCAAGGACGCCTTCAAGCTGCTGCTCACCGACCCCGATACCGCCAGCATCCTGGTGAACGTGTTCGGTGGCGGGATCATGCGTTGCGACAACGTCGCCGACGGCATGCTGCTCGCGCTGCGCGATACGCCGCTGCGCGTGCCCCTGGTGGTGCGCCTGGCCGGCACCAACGCCGAGCTGGGCATCGGGCGGTTGCGCGATTCCGGGCCGCCGTTGCTGCTCGCCGACGATCTCGCCGACGCCGCGCAGAAAGCGGTGGATGCGGCGCGCGATTCGCAACGTTCCTCGCGCAAGTCGTGGTGGCGGCGCACGCAGAAGCTGCTGCAGGGCGAGTAGCCGCATGGCGAGACAGCACGGGGCCGCGGTCGGTCCGGCGAACGAGCCGCCGCAGCGCAACGTTTGCGGGCCGGGCGGCGCGGCGAAGGGTCCGGGCGAACCACGCGGCCCGGTTTCGCCGCGCGCCACCATCGAGCAGGGCAAAGAGGTCTAACCGCATGGCGATACTGGTCAACGCCGATACCAAGGTCATCTGCCAGGGCATCACCGGTCGGCAGGGTACGTTCTACGCCGAGCAGGCCATCGCCGCGGGCACGCGTATGGTGGGCGGCGTGCGCCCCGGCAAGGGCGGCAGTCGCCACCTCGGCCTGCCGGTGTTCGACACCGTGGCCGAGGCCGCCGAGGCGACCGACGCCGACGCCAGCGTGATCTTCGTGCCCCCGCAGTCCGCCGCCGCGGCGATCGAGGAGGCCGCGGCCGCCGGGATCGGGCTGGTGGTGTGCGTCACCGAGCGCATCCCGGTACTCGACATCGTACGGGTCAAGCGTGTGCTGGAGGACTGCGGGACGCGTCTGATCGGACCCAACTGCCCCGGGGTGGTCACGCCCGGTGCCTGCAAGATCGGCATCATGCCCACCGACATCTTCATGCGCGGGCGCATCGGCATCGTCTCGCGCGCCGGCACGCTGACCTACGAGGCGGTCGCGCAGACCACCGCCGAGCGCCTGGGGCAGTCGACCTGCGTCGGGATCGGCGCCGACCCGGTGCAGGGCATGGCCTTCGCCGAGTGCCTGGAACTGTTCATGGACGATCCGCAGACCGAGGGGGTCGTGCTGATCGGCGAGATCGGCGGGGTCGCCGAGGAGCAGGCGGCGGCCTGGCTCAAGGCCCACCCGGGGGGCAAGCCCGTCGTGGCCTACATCGCCGGGCGTTACGCGCCGCCGGGGCGACGCATGGGACACGCCGGGGCCGTGATACAACACGGCCTGGGCGACGCCGAATCGAAGGTCAGCGCGCTCAAGGGCGCCGGCGTTTACATCGCCGAATCGCCCGTCCAGATCGGCGCAACCATGGCCCGCGCCCTGCGTCGCGCACCGCGGCGGAGCGACGCTTTACAACCCCCGGGCGACACGCTAGGCTAGCCGAGCCTGGTATACCGTATACCAAAAAAAGCCTGGCCTTGGTTCATTTGGTTGCGTCGCGGTTTCCCACACTCTGGGAGGAGAACGATGAGAGCATTTCGCAAATTCACAGTAGTTCCTGCCGTAGCGATTACCGCTGCGCTCGCAATGGTGGTATCCACCGCGGCTTCGGCGGCATGGCAGCCGAGAAAACCCGTCGAGTTCATCATCAT
>JBFJWO010000262.1:0-7243 GCA_041623575.1 Gammaproteobacteria bacterium | reverse complement strand
TCCAGTTCGTTCCGCGCGCACCGGCGAACGTCAGTCCCGCCGGCAGCGTGTCGACGACGGTGATGGCGCCGTCGTTGGCACTCGGCCCGGCGTTGGTGACGTCGATGTCGTAGGTGTTCGCGCCGAGCACCAGGTCGTTCGCGTGCGACTTGCTCACGCCGAGGTCGGCAATGGGCACGTTCGTGACGCTGAACGCCTGCAGGCTGAGCAGCACCAGGTCGGCGCCCGATTCGTAGACGGAGGTCGCCGAGGTGGCACCGGGCGTCAACTGGGCGGCGACGTCGAAGACGTCGAAATCCACGCCCCACACGCCGCTCGCGTTCGCCTGGTTCCAGGTGGAATTGAAGGGGTTGTCGGGCGTCGGCTGGCTGCCGTCGTTGAGTTCCGTGCCGTTGAACCGCAGGCGCTCGTCGAACCCCCCGAGGGAGCCCGAGTTCTCGACGTCGCCCTCCCAGGTCAGGTAGGCGAGGCGCCCGTCCACGCCGGCCGCCGGGGTCTCGAAGCCGCCGAGCGCGACCGCAAGCGCGCTTTCGCGAAACACGTCGAAGCCGTCGTAGACGCTCACCACGCGCAGCGGTTCGGCCGCGTCCTCGTAGATGACCAGCAGGCCCCAGCCGGCCAGTACGATCGAGACGTTGCAATGCGGATCGGTCTCGACGCTCAACCCGTCGACGGCGAACTCGGTGTCGCCGAGCGCAACCGACGCGCCGACCCGTGCCGTGACGTCGGCGAAGCCGCTGAAGAAGTCGTAGGTGACGCCGTCGAAGGGGAAACTGGCCGTGAAGGTACGTTGGGCGACCACCGACGCACCGTCCAGCAACACGGTGTTGTCCGGCGTCGTGCCCGAACCCGCCCAGTAGAGATAGGCGGCGCGCACCGTCGCCCCGCCCGGCAGACCGGCGACCCGGGCGCTGCTGGCCGTGCCCGAGAGCGAGCAGGCGCTGTCCGGGAACTCGCCGTTGCCGGCATTGCGAAACGTGCCCGCGGCGGAGGCGAAGTCGAGCGGCCCGGTGAATCGCTGGAACAAGGCGAGCGGCGTACCGGTCTGCGCCGCCGCCCCGGCGACGACCCCGAGGCCGAGCGCCAGACACCCGCACAGCCGCCACAACGCCAGTGACACCCTGCGCCGTCGCCCGTCCTCGCTCATCCCGACCCCGGCCGACCTGGCCCGAAGCGAGGTCATCTAGTCGCGATTCATTCTTATGACTCCCTGCGCGCGCGGCCCGCCAATCCGGCGTCAAAGGTGCTTTCCATCCTCCGAAAGAAACGACACCGGCCTGCACGCCCGAGCAGAATACCCCATTGACGGGCGAAATGCTCGCCGCGAGCAAAACTTAACGTTTGTTTTTCAATCGTTTATCGAGGGAAGTTGGGGAAGCGTCGAATTTCCGCCGCGCGCCGCGCGACGCCTGCCGGCAAACTGTGACGGGGTTCACGCCGTGGCGACTCGCCGCCCGGCGGCGGCCGCGCGGCGAAAACCCGTCCCGGGGGGTGCATATGCGCGCGGATGGAATTAAACTTGCGCGCTGGACAACGGGGCCGTAGCTCAGCTGGGAGAGCGTCGCGTTCGCAATGCGAAGGTCGGGAGTTCGATCCTCCTCGGCTCCACCATTCCCTTCTCCGACCTTTTGGCGCGCCCGCCGGCGCGTCCACGCACCGGCAGTAGCCGCGTGCCGCCACGCCTCGAGGTGTGGGACAATCGCCGCCCGCGCCGCCCTCGTAGCTCAGCGGATAGAGCAGCCGCCTCCTAAGCGGCAGGTCGCAGGTTCGACTCCTGCCGAGGGCGCCAAACCCTCAACGCGCGCCCTCATCGGCCAACGGCAACCACAGCACCGCACGCGTCCCGCGCCCCGCGTCGCCGGCGATCTCGAACCCGCCGCCGTGCTCTTCCATGGCCTGGCGCACGATCGGCAGTCCCAGCCCGACGCCGAAGGTCTTGGTGCTGAACAACGGCTCGTGGATCTTCGCCAGCAGGTCGGCGGGGATGCCCGGGCCGTTGTCGGCGACTTCGATCCAGGCGCGCCCGTCGGCGATGCGCGTCGCCACCCGGATCTCCCGCGCGCCTTCATCGACGCGCGCCAGCACGGCATCGCGCGCGTTGTCGACGAGGTTGATCACCACGCGCCGCAGGCGGTCGCGGTCGAACGCGACTTGCGCCGTGCCTGCGCCAAGCTCTCGCACGAGCGTTATCTCGCGCGGCACGCTCAGCTCGTCCAGCACCTCCGACAACCAGTCGTCCACCCGGGTCGGTTGCCGGTCGAGCCCGCGGGCGCGGGCGAAATCCAGCAGCTCGGTGATGATGTTGTTGCAGCGCTCCACGCCGCGCTGGGTGCGCGCCAGCGCTTTGGTCACGTCGAGACCCGCATCGCGCGCGCGACGCTCCACGACCGCGACCGAGGTCGCGATCGTGCCGAGCGGGTTGCGCAGCTCGTGCGCCACCGTGCCGGTCAGCTGGCCGAGCACGGCCAGGCGCTCCTTTCGTAGCAGCTCCTGCTGCACCGATTCGAGCTCTGCCGAGCGCTCGGCGAAGCGTCGCTCCAACTCGTCGCGCATGCCACGCACGCGGGCTTCGCTGGCCGCGATCCTGCGGCTGTTCATCGCCTCGCGCGAGAGCAGGAAGGTCAGCGACAGGATGACGATGGTCGCCAGCGAGGCGATCAGGTAGGCCGGCAACTGGAACTGCTTCACGGTCTGCGCGATGTCGTCCGTCGAGACGCCGATGGCGACGATCAGCGGGAACTCGGCCAGCTGTCGGTAGGCGTAGTAGCGGGTAACGCCGTCGACGACGCTGGTCTGTCGGTAGAGCCCGACGGGGCTGCGCTCGAGCTCCCGCCAGATGCGCGAGCCGCTGATGTCCTGGCCCGGTCCCTCCCGCCCGTACGACGACCGCGCCCGCACCCGCTTGTCGTTGCCGACCAGCGTGGCGGAACTCTGCGGGCCGAGGTTCATGGCGGCGAAAAAACCGGTAATGGTCTCGGCGTCGAGCGCGGCGAAGATCACGCCGGCAAACTCACCGTTCGGCCCGTCGATGCGCCGCACCAGCCTGAAGATGAGCTTCTCCGAGTTGCGCCCCACGTGCGGCAGCGAGATGAAGATCCGGTCGCTCCCGCCGGCCTGGTGAAAGCGGAAATAGTCGCGGTCCGCGGCGCTGGTGCCGGGCCGGATGGGAAAGCCGGACACCAGCCGCGGCGAACCCGTCTCGTCGATGATGGTGATGTGCGAGACGAGCGAGCGGTCGTAGGGAATAGCGCGCAGCAGGCGCCGGATCGCTTCGATGTCGTGGCCGTTGCGATACTCCCGGCGAACCATCTTCACGTAGGCATCGCCGTAGCGCAGGATCGCGAGCGTCTGGCGCTCGAAGAACACGGCCAGCCGGCTCGCCTGCGCGGCGCTCTCCGCAAGCGCTCGGTCACGCTCGGCGATCACCGCCCAGTAAGCGACCGCCCAGACGGCTGCCACCACCAGCAACGCCGCCGCCACGTAGGTGAGCGAGCGGTGACGCCGCACCGCGGCGAACGGCGTTCGCCGGGTCGCCGTTGCTTCGCCTGGCGCCGTGCTCAGCTCATCCGCTCCTTCGAACGCCGCGGGGGGCGCTCGCTGCCCGTTTCGCCGTTCTGCTCAGACCCGTGTCGCCGAGCGCTCGCGCCCAGGCGTCGTGCTCGCCTCCGGGCGCTGAGAATACTACCTGAGCCCGGGCAAAGACACCGGTAGCGCCGGCGCCGGAGCGCAACGTCAACGGCGGGTACAAGGGCTCGGACCCGGGCCGGTCAGGTCGCCGCGACACGCAAGGGCAGGCGCACGGAGACCCGAAACCCCCGTCCGGGCGCGCTGGCGAACTCGGCGCGCCCGCCGAGTGCCGCGGCACGCTCGGTGATGCTGAGCAGACCCAGCCCCCGACCGCGCCGGCGCATGTCGACGCCGTTGCCGTCGTCGTAGACCTCGAGTGCGAGCTCGCGACCGGATTCGCCATCGACCTGCTCGATGCTGACCCCGACCGTCCGCGGCTGCGCGTACTTGGAGATGTTGGTGAGCGACTCCTGCACGATCCGGTAGAGCGCCACCCGTTGCTCGGTGTCGCCGTCGGCACCCGGCTCCAGCTCGAGGTTGATGGTGACGCCCTCGTGACGCCGCCCCCAGTTGGTGCACAGGTCGCGCACCGCGCCGATCAGCCCGAGGTCGTCCAGCGGCGCCGGGTGCAGGCGTTCCATGATCTCGTGCATGGTGGAGTAGACCTGGCCGGCATGGCGCGAGATCGCGTCGATGGAGTCCGCGATGCGCGGTTCGGTGTCCGGCCACATCAGGTGCAAGGTCTCGGCTTCGGCCTGGATGGCGGTCAGCGCCTGGCCCATGTCGTCGTGCATCTCGCGCGCGATGCGTCGCCGCTCCGCGTCCTGCGCGCCGATCAGCCCCCGGGTCAGGTGCTGGTTGTCGGCCAGCAACTGCTTCAACTGGCGACTCGCACGGCGCAGTGCGGTCACGTCGCGCCCCACCCCGCGGTAGCCCGTGAATGCACCGTTGTCGTCGAACAGCGGGCGGCCCGTGAGGCTGACCTGGTGCACGCCCCGCGGACCGCGCCAGTCGAACTCGAACGCCTCGAAGGGCTGGTGCGCGTCGAGCGTCGCGAAATGGGCTTTCCACTCCGGGGCCGACGTATCGGCATGCCCGCGGTGATACTCGGCGCGGGTCTTGTCGAGGATCTCCTCGGGGCCGACGCCGAGGACGTCCTCGATGCGCCCCGACAGGAAGGTGAAACGAAATGCCGCATCGGTCTCCCAGAACCAGTCGGCAGCGATGTCGGCGAAGTCGCGGAACCGCGCTTCGCTGCATCGCAATGCCTCCTCGACCTGGCGGCGTTCGCCGATCTCGCGCCGCAACTCGTCGCCGCTCGCCTTCTCGGCGCGCACCAGCGTCTCGATGCGCCCGCTCATGTCGTTGAGCGTCGCCGCAAGCCGGCCGAACTCGTCGCGCCCGAGGTCCGGCAAGCGGCTCTCCAGGCGCCCCGCCCCGATCGCCTGCGCTTGATCGCTGAGCAGCCCGAGGCGTTTGGCGAAGCGGCGCACCAGCAGCACGCCGAACAGCACCACGGTCAGTGCCTGAACGGCGACATAGCTGAACACCGTGAGCTTGCTGCGCTCGTGCATGAGACGCACTTCGGCGTCCGCGAGACTCGAGTAACGAAACGCGAGCAACGAGATACGCGTATAGATCAACCGCACCCGCGTCGCCAGCCGGTTCTCGCGCTCCACACGGCGTCGCGCCGCGACCTGCGGGTCTTCACCGTCGTAGCCCGGGGGCGCTTCCCGGTACAGCACCTGCAGTTCGCGGAACTTCTCGTCCAGGGTTTCGAAGCCGATGTCGATCTTGCCGAGCAGGTCCGTGCGGGGTGCGTCGCGCAGCAGCGCGCGAGCGGCGTCGTACTTGCCCTGCCATTGCTGCTCGATGCGCGGCAGGCGGTAGCTCACGAACTCCTCGGCGAGGAAGGCGAGTTCGTTCGCGTTGCGCACGAGCGCGGCGGCCAGTTCGGCCTCGCTCAGCTTCGCCTGCATGCGGTTGGAGAAATCGACCAGGGCCAGCGCCAGCAACACGGTCATCGCCACCAGCACGGCGGTGCCGAGATAGACGAGGCTGCGAACGTTCATCGCGTGGCGCGCGCCCGCGCCCGGTGGCCCGAAACCGGCTGCCTCATCGCGTCGTCAACGGATCAGCGTGATCGCGTCGGGACGCACGGCACGCAGAGCTTGCGAGTGCACGAGATCGAGGTAGTTGGGAATCGCGGGCGCGTGCAGCTTTCCGGCGCCCAGCGCCCACCGGGCCTGGTCTTCCAGGTTGATCAGCAGCGACTCGCTCAGGTAGAGCCCGAAGGAGAAGTCGTCCCACAGCGCCGCCACCACGTCGCGGGCAATGCCGCTCTCGGCGGCGAAGATGTCCATCGAACGTTGCCTGTTCTCGTGCAGGAAGCTCATCGCGCGATCCAGCGCACGCAACAGCTTGATCGCGACGTCGGGATTGGATTCGACGTAGCGGCGCATGGCCACGAGTTGCCAGTCCAGCACCTTCATGCCGTCGGTCGGCAGCCGGTAGGCGTTGGCGCCGAGCCTGCGCAGCGCGGTGTGCACGTGCGGCTGCCAGGTGAAGATCGCGTCCACGCGCCCGTCGAGCAGGGCCTTGACGAGCTGGCGCGGGCGCAGGTCGACGGTCGTGACGGCGGCCGGGTCGAGGCCGAAAGCCAGCAGGTAGGTGTCGAGCAGGTAGTCCGAGGCCGTGCCCTTGAACAGGCCGACCCGCCTGCCGGCCAGCGCCCTCGGGTCGTCGATGCCGTGGTCGCGGCGGGCAACCGCGCCCGCGATCCTGTCGGTGTGGGTGATCGCGCTGAGGATGACGAAATCGGTGCGCTCGAACGCTTTGTAGGCTATCGGGGTGTCGGCGATGGTGATCACATCGACCCGCCCCTCCAGCAGGTCCTGCAGCGAGACCTTGCCCGCGGCGTTGCGCTTGAACTGCACGGACAGGCCCTCGTCGAGGAAATAACCCTCGTGCCGGGCGATGATCACCGGGGGTTCGCCCATGAACGGGATATAGGCCATGCGTACGCTCTGCTGCGCCAGCAGCGGCGGGCAGCAAAGCACCAGCGTCGCGAGCGGCAACCACCGCCGGGCGCGCCCCAGGCTGGAAGGTCGGCGTGCCGAGGCGATGAACGAGGAGCGGGGTCGAGGACTCATGGGCTTCCCTGGCGACTGGCCGAGAAAGGACGTCCGGTACCCCTCCGGCGCGCTGCGTCGCGAACAGCGATCTCAGGACTGCGGAATCAATTGCCCCGGCGAGCGTACCCTACCGGCACGCCGGAGGCCATCTTCGCCAACAGCGGTGGTCCGCGTTCCCGGTCTGCGTGGTGCCCTCAGGCCTGCATCACGCCGCCGGCCACGCCCAGCGACACGAGCACGACGCCCAGCGCGAGTACGGAGCGGCGCGCGTACACGCCGGCCAGCGCGAAACGGGCGCGGGTCGGTGCCAGCCTGGCGCTGAGTGCCCGGCGTTTCAAGCGCAGGCTGTGGGCGAGGTAGTGCGCGCCGTCGGACGGCGAGATACGCATGAACAGCACCTTGACGAACCAGTGCTGGCGCGCCGACTTGCGCAGGCTCGCGGTCGCGGGCTGGCGCCCGAGCGCCGCGCGGCGCTCGCTTTCCAGCCGGCTCTGCGCGGCCGCCGACTGCGATCCCGGCGCGGCGGCGCCGCCCCGCCCGGC
>JBFJWO010000261.1:0-7252 GCA_041623575.1 Gammaproteobacteria bacterium | reverse complement strand
GTAGGCCGCCTGCACGGGGTCCGGGATCGGTTGCGGGATCTGGAAGCCCTTTTCGCCATAGAGACGGATGCGGTAGAGGTCGCCCACCATGATGCTGATCACCAGGTCGCGCGGCAGCTGCGTGTTCGGATAGTCGGCGAACGCCAGCGGTGGGGAGGTGACTCGCACGCGCGGCTGCGGCCAGACCTTGCGAAAGGTCGCCCAGGCGCGTCGTTCCATGTGGGGCTTCTGGACCAGCGTCACGCTTGCCGGCGTGAGCGTGCGTGCGGCGAGTAGCGCGCGGGTGTTGGCGATGTTCTCGCCCGTGTTGGTGGCTTGGGTCTCGAGCACCAGAGCGCTGTCGGGGACGCCGAGGTCGCGCGCGATGGCGGCGAAGTGTTCCGCTTCCGGGGCGTCGTACAACCCTTCGGTGAGCTTGCCGCGGTCGCCCGAGAAGACCAGCAACGGCGCCCAGCCCTCGAGGTAGAGGTGCGCACCGTATTCGGCGACGCGTGTATCGTTGCTGCACAGCACCAGCAGGCAGTCGCTGCGCGCGAGCGGCTGTCGCATCAGGTGGTAGTCCCAGACCACCTGCGCGGCGCGCGTCACGCGTGCTTCGCGCTCGCTCATGCGGGCGTCGCGGGTTCGCCGCCCGTCCAGGTCTGCACGGCGCGCAGGTCGTCGTCCAGCAACACCAGATCGGCGCGATAGCCCGGGGCGATGCGCCCGTGCTCGTGCCCGACGCCGGCGAACCGGGCCGGGTACAACGACGCCATGCGCAAGGCTTCTTCGCGCTCGAGGCCCAGCAGATGCACGGCGTTGCGCACCGCGCTCGCCATGTCGAGCGAGGAGCCGGCAAGCACCCCCTCGGCGTTGGTGCAGCGGCCATCGGCGGCGAGAATCGTCTGGCCGTGCAGTTCGAACCGCGTGGCCGACGTGCCCACCAGGGGCATCGCGTCCGTGACCAGGAACATGTGCCCGCGCGCCTTGGCGGCGATGGCGATGCGCAAGGTGGCCGGGTGTACGTGGTGGCCGTCGACGATGAGGCCGCATCCGCTGTTCGGGTGCTCGAGCGCCGCCCCGACCACGCCGGGCTCGCGACTGGCGAGCGGCGTCATGGCGTTGAACAGGTGCGTGAACCCTCGCAGACCCTCGCCCAGTGCCCGCTCGATCTCGGCGTAGCTGGCCGCGGTGTGGCCGGCGCACACGATGACGCCGCGCGCGCAGAGCGCTTCGATCGTCCCGGGCGCAACGGTCTCCGGCGCCAGCGTGACCAGGGTCACGCCATCGCCCAGCGAGGTGAGCAGGTCCAGCGCGTCCGGTTCCATGGCGCGCACCTGGCGGGCATCGTGGATGCCGCGCTTGTGCGCGTTGAGGTAGGGGCCCTCCAGGTGGATACCGAGCACGCCGGGAATCGCGCACGCGCGAGCCTCTCGCACGGCGTCGATGGCACGGGTCATGGTTTCGCGCGAATCGCTGATCAGGGTCGGCAGCCACGCGGTCGTGCCGTAGCGGCGGTGCGCGGCACCGATGGTGCGGATTGCCTCGACCCCGGGGTGGTCGTTGAACAACACGCCGCCGCCGCCGTTGACCTGCAGGTCGACGAATCCCGGTGCCAGCAGGCCGTCGAGTTCTACCCGCGGCGTGAGCGCACCCGCACGCTCGCCGCGCACCAGCTCCCGTACCCGACCCGCCTCGATCAGCACCGTCACGTCACGGTGCACCGTGTCGCCGTCGAAGACCCTTGCGGCGCTGAGGGCAAGATCAGCCACCGGGACTCCCTGCTCGGGGCACCTGGCGCGGGCGCTCGTTCATCGGGTGGCCGTGACCTTGCTCAGCAGCGGTGGCCGATCGGGGTCGCGGCCGCGCGCCAGGGCGATCGAATGGGCCAGGACGTAGAAACGCTGCGCCAGCGCGATCGGGGCGGTCAGCGCGTGCATGCCCGGGACTACCGGCAGGCGCCCCGGGGCGGGCGGGCCCGATTCGGCCGCGACCACGCGCACGCCGCGCGCCCTGAGTTTCTCGATCAGCTGCCTCAACGTGGCGAGCGTGGCGTCAGCCTGCGTGAACACCAGCACCGGGAAGCCCTCCTGGACCAGTGCCAGCGGGCCGTGCTCGAGCTCCGCTCCGCTGAACGCCTCGGCATGCAGCCCGGCGGTCTCCTTGAGCTTCAACGCGGCTTCGCCGGCCAGGGCGAAACCGTAGCCCCGGCCCACCACCAGCAGGTCCTCGACACCGGCGAGGACAGGCAATGCGCTGTCCCAGTCGAGGGCGAGCGCGCGTTCGAGGTGCGCGGGCAGCGCCTGCAACGCGGCTTCGAGAGCCCGTGCGCCGGCGACGGCAGCGACCAGTTGCAGCAGGGCGCTCAGCGAGGCGATCCAGGACTTGGTGGCGGCCACGCTGCACTCCGGGCCGGCGCGCAGTGCCAGCACCGCGTCCGCCGCCGCGGCGAGCGGTGAGTCCGTGGCGTTCACGACAGCGAGCACCTGCGCGCCGTTGCGTCTCGCCCAGTGTGCATTGGCGACCAGGTCGGGGCTGGCGCCGGACTGGGAAAGGACCACGAACAGCGTGTCGCGCAGGTCGACGCGCGCCGCATAGAGTGAGCCCACCGAGGGTGCAGCGGACATCACCGGCAGGCCGAGCAGGGTCTCGATCAGGTACTTGGCGTACGTCGCGGCATGATCGGAGCTGCCGCGCGCGCAGGTTGCCACCAGCCGCGGCGGTCTGCGCGCCAGGCGTCGCGCGAACTCGGCGCAGAACGCCGCGTTGGCGGGCAACTGGTTCGCGACCACCTGCGGCGCCTCGCGAGCTTCGGCAAGCATCAGCGAGCCGACGGGCGCTGGCGCGTTCACCGGCAAGGCCCGGTGGCGCAGCGGGACATTCCGCCGTTGCGGCCGGGGCGCGCGCAGTTCATCGCCTCGGCGTTCACGCCGGGGTTTCGGATCGTGGCAGGGCGCGCCGTGCCAGCAGCAGGGCCCCGTCGGCTGCGTCGCCTTGCGGTGCGACCAGCAGGCTTCGCACGTCATCGGCCATCCACGGTTCGACGGCGGCGCTGAACCCGCCGAGCAACGCGATACGCCCGGCGCCGAGCCGCGCGAGTGCGCGCGCCAGGCGTGAAGCGTCCTCGCCCGCCTCGCGCATCAGCTCGCAGGCCATGCGGTCGCCCCGCGCCGCGCCCTCGGCAACCAGCGGTGCATAGCGTGCGTAGTCGGCCGGTTCGGCGTCGCTGGCCCATCGCACCATGCGCTGCGGCGAACCCTCGAAGCGGGCCATCAGGGTTTCGCTCAGGGGGCTGGCGGGAATGACGTGCTCGTGGGCGAGCAACGCCTGGCGCAGTGCCGCGCGTCCGGTCGCGGCGCCGCTGCCGTGATCCGAGACCTGCAGGCCCCAGCCACCGACGTAGGTGGCGTGGCCACCGCTCAGCGCGCAACCGCTGCTGCCGGTACCGAGCACCAGCACCGCGCCGTCGCGCCCGAGGTGGGCGCCGAGGCAGGCGATGTAGACGTCGGTTTCCAGCACCAGGGTTTCGAAAGGGTGCTCGAAGGCGGTCGCCGCCGCGCGATCCGCATCGACGTGCAGGCCCGCCAGCCCGCACCCGGCGTGCAGGCGCGCCAGTTCCGTAGCCGGGAGACCGGCCTGCCGCAAGGCCTCGCGGGCGGCGGCGCTGATCTCGGCGAACGCGCGCGCCACGCCGAGTTGCGAGTTCGCCGGGCCCGCCAGCCCTTCGCCCAGCACCCGTGCGTGAGCGTCCGTGAGCCGGGCGCGGCAGCCGCTGCCACCGCCGTCGACACCGAGCAGCAGGGGTCCACGGCCCCCGCGCCTGGCCGGCGCCGCCTCGGGCGGCGTCTGGGTGGACCCGTTCATCCGCGGAATTAGATACCAATGCCCGGGCGGATGACAAACCGCCCGGATTGCTCCGAACCGGGATTCCTCCGAACCGGGACACCCATGGACTTCGCTCGCCGGGAAACCGGCGAGGAAACCGGGAAGAAACCGGCGGGAAGAAACCGGGACACCCATGGGCCCTGGAAACGGATCGAGGCCGTACCGGGTCGCGTTCGATACCGGTGCTCGACGCAGGGCCTGGTCGTCGTAAACCCGGCCGTCGTGCATTTGCCCGAAACGATGGGTGTCCCGGAGTCTTCCTGGACTCGCCGCTGAACTTGCCCGAAACGATGGGTGTCCTGGACTCGCTGGACTCCTCAACTTGCCCGAAACGATGGGTGTCCTGGACTCGCTGGACTCCTGAACTTGCCCGAAACGATGGGTGTCCTGGACTCGCTCCTGGACTCGCTCTCTGCTGGACTCGCTGAACTTGCCCGAAAACGATGGGTGTCCCGGAGTCTTCCCGCGGAGTCTTCCCGGAGTCTTCCCCCGAAACGATGGGTGTCCCCGACTCGGGGGATGTCGGATTCGGGAGCCTCGGCGGTACAGGGGGGCTCATTTGGCGGGGCGCCGGAACTGGTGTATAATTGCTCGTAAAACGACCGCGACGAAACGCCAGCCACGGACGCGCGATCCATGCACTCGACCGAAGCGTTCTCACCCCGCTACAAGGGCCTCGACACCTGGTCGGACGGTGAGGTGCTGTCGGCCATGCTGGATTCGCAGACCGAGGCGCTCGCGGCGGTGCGCCCGGCGCTGGGAGCGATCGCCGCTGCCGCGCAGGCCGTCGCTGCCCGCCTGCGCACTCCCGGGTCGCGGCTGGCGTACGCGGGCGCGGGGACGTCGGGCCTGCTGGCGGCGCTCGACGGGATGGAGCTGACGCCGACCTTCGCCTGGCCTCCCGAGCGCCTGGTGCTCCTGATGGCGGGCGGCGACCAGGCGAGGCTGCGGCCCTCGGGCGGCGGCGAGGACGACGCCGCGGCGGCGCGCCGCGACGCCGCCCGGCACGCGCTGGGCGGGAACGACGCGGTAGTCGCGGTGGCCGCCAGCGGTACGACGCCCTACACGGTCGCGCTCGTCGAGGCCGCCCGCCACGGCGGTGCGCTTACCGTAGGCGTCGCCAACAACGCATCCAGCGCGCTGTTGCTTGCAGCGGAGCACGCGATCCTGATCGACACCGGCCCGGAAGTGATCGCCGGGTCGACGCGACTGAAGGCCGGCACCGCGCAGAAGGTCGTGCTCAACCTGCTCTCGAGCCTGGTGATGACGCGCCTCGGCCACGTGGTCGACGGCCTGATGGTGTCGATGGTGGCCGACAACGAGAAACTGCGCGCGCGGGCCGTGCGGATGGTGGCGGAGATCGCCGAGGTCGACGCCTCCGGCGCCAGGGACGCGCTGAATGCCTGCGCCGGGCGAGTCAAGGAAGCGGTGCTGGTCGCGCGCGGCGCCAGCGCCACCCAGGCTAGGGACACGCTCGAGCGCTGCGCCGGGGATCTCCGCGCCGCGCTGGCGCGGTGCGCCCCGTGACGAGGTCGAGTCGCCGGACCCGGCGCGTGTAGCCGGCTACGGGACAGAGAAGTTTTCCAGACGACGAACGACGGCACTGCCGCAAAGGAGGAACAGTGAGACCTTTGAACAAACTACTGGGGCTGGTCGCGGTGGCTGCCGTGCAGGCCGGCGTCCTGCTGCTGGCCGCGACCGGCAGCGCCGGCGCGGCGCAAAGGCTGGTCATCGAGAGCTGGCGCAACGACGATCTCGACATCTGGACCGATCGCATCATACCGGCGTTCACCAAGCGCTTCGCGGACATCGAGGTGGTGTTCGCGCCGACGCCGCCGGCGGACTACAACGCCAGCCTCAACGCCAAGCTGGCCGGCGGCACGGCCGGCGATCTCATCACCTGCCGCCCGTTCGACGCCTCGCTGGAACTGTTCAACAAGGGACATCTCGCCGCCCTGGACGACTTGCCCGGCATGAACAATTTCTCCGCGGTCGCGAAAAGTGCCTGGCAGACCGACGACGGGAAGACGACTTTCTGCGTGCCGATGGCTTCGGTGATCCACGGTTTCATCTACAACAAGGAGATCTTCGCCGAGCTGAACCTGTCCGTGCCGAAGACCATTCCCGAGTTCATGGCCGTGCTCGAGCGCATCAAGTCGAACAGCCGTTACACACCGCTGGTGATGGGTACGGCCGACCAGTGGGAAGCGGCGACCATGGGCTTTCAGAACGTCGGCCCGAATTTCTGGAAGGGCGAGGCCGGGCGCAAGGGCCTGATCGACGGAACCCAGAAGCTCACCGATACGCCCTACGTCGCGACCTGGGAGCATCTCGCGCAATGGTCGCCGTACCTGGGCTCGGGCTACAAGGCACAGAAATACCCCGACAGCCAGAACCTGTTCACGCTCGGTCGCGGCGCGATCTACCCGGCGGGCTCGTGGGACATCAGCACGTTCAACACCCAGGCCGATTTCGAGTTCGGCGCGTTCGCACCGCCGCTGCCCCAAGGCCAGAGCGAGTGCTACATCAGCGACCACACCGACATCGCGCTGGGCCTCAACCCGGCGTCGGCGAACAAGGCCGCGGCGCGCAAGTTCCTCGAGTGGATGACCAGCGCGGAATTCGCCGACATCTACGCCAACTCGCTGCCCGGCTTCTTCTCGCTGTCCAATCACCGGGTCGCGGTCAACGACCCGGTAGCGCAGGAGTTCGTCAGCTGGCGCGGCAGCTGTCACTCGACCATCCGCAACTCCTACCAGGTGCTCTCGCGCGGCACGCCCAACCTCGAGAACGAGTTGTGGAACGTGAGCGCCCAGGTGTTGAACGGCACCATGACGCCAGCCGAGGCAGCCGCGAAGGCGCAAGCCGGCCTCGCCAAGTGGTACGCGCCGCAGCAATAGGCGCAGGCGGCTGCGCGGGGGCGCCGCCGGGTGCCCCCGCGCGTTTTTCCGCACCGCGGTATCGCGCACCGTGAACGCTGCCCGAAGGCGTCGCCGTTTTCCGCTGCACGTCGTGGTGTTTCTCGCCCCGGCGACGCTGATCTACACGCTGTTCATGATCTACCCGCTGGCGGATTCGGTTCGCCTGAGCTTCTTCACCGCGGACGCGACCGGCGCGGTGTCGTTTGCCGGGCTCGACAACTACCGTACCCTCATCGGCGACCCGGACTGGTCGGCAAAGTTCTGGAACGCGCTTGGAAACAACCTGTTGTTCTTCGTCGTGCACATGCTGGTGCAGAACCCGATCGGGTTGTTGCTGGCGGCGCTGCTGAGCCTGCCGCGCCTGCGCGCGCGCAATACGTATCGCACGCTGCTGTTCATGCCGACGATGTTGTCGGTGGTGATCATCGGGTTCGTCTGGCAGCTGATCCTGAGCCCGCTGTGGGGTG
>JBFJWO010000260.1:0-7258 GCA_041623575.1 Gammaproteobacteria bacterium | reverse complement strand
GGCGCTCGCGCGCCAGTCGTCGAGGCTGTCGTCGAGCGCCGCCGCCGCGTACCCGGCGAAGCGCTCTCGCACCAGCGCCGCGAACGCCGGCGTCGCTCGCCACCAGCGCTCGCGGGCTTGCTCGGAAAACCAGAACGCGAGTAGGTCCTCGACCGCGGTTGTATTCATTGGCTGCTCTTCGTACATTGCCGGCGCCCGCTGCACCGCGCGAACCACGCTGCGCTAGCGGACACGCGCCACCGGACCGACGGGTGCGCGTGCCGGGACGCGGGCAGCATACCCCAAAGCCGTTCCTGACCGCCGCGAGGATGACATGGCCAAACTACCTGCCCACATGCGGGCCTGGGAGCTCACCGGCGCCGGGATCGACGCGCTGCGACTCGCCGAACGCCCGGTGCCCGAGCCGGCGCCGGGCGAAGTCCTCGTGCGGGTACGCGCCTCGTCGCTCAACTACCGTGACCTCTCCACGGTGCGCGACCCGCACGCGCGCGGCCTCCAGCTGCCGCTGGTCCCCAACTCCGATTGTGCCGGCGAGGTCGTGGCCGTCGGCGCCGGTACCGAGTCGCCGGCACCGGGGACGCGGGTCGCCGGGTGTTTCTTTCAGCGCTGGGCCGACGGGCGCATCGACGCCGGGGTGATGGAGAGCGCGCTCGGCGGCGCGATCGAGGGCGTGCTGAGCGAGTCTGCGCTGCTCCGCGCGGACGGGGTGGTGGAGATTCCAGAGCATCTCTCGTTCGCGCAGGCAGCCACTCTGCCCTGCGCCGGGGTCACCGCCTGGCACTGCCTGGTGGGCGTAGGCGCCGTCGGGCCGGGCGAAACCGTGCTGCTGCTGGGGACCGGCGGCGTGTCGGTGATGGCGCTGCAACTCGCCGGTCTGCTCGGCGCGCGCGCCATCGTGACCTCTTCCGACGATCGCAAGCTCGAGCGCGCCCGCGCGCTGGGCGCCTGGCAGACCGTCAACTACCGCAACGAGCGGGAGTGGGATACCCGGGTGCTCGAGCTGACCGCGGGGCAGGGTGTGGATTTCGTGCTGGAGGTCGGCGGCGCCGGCACCCTGGCACGCTCGCTGAACGCGGTGCGCACGGGCGGGCGCATCGCGCTGATCGGCGTGCTGACCCGCGGTCAGCTGGACCCGACCGCGATCATGCGCAAGTCGGTCGGCGTGCAAGGTGTGTACGTCGGCTCACGGCGCATGTTCCTGGACCTGAACCGGGCGCTGGCCGCCCACAGCGTGGAACCGGTGATCGAGGCGAGCTTTGCCTTCGAGCAGGCCCCCGAGGCGTTCCAGGCGCTGGCGGACGCACGCCACTTCGGGAAGCTGGTGATCGAGCTCTGAGCGCCCCGGCGCAGGTGCGGTCTTCGTCGACCGCCGTCACGGTCACCGGCGCGCCGGGCGGCGGGTCGGTGGTGGTTGGCCGCCTTGCGTCCAGCGGCCCGTTGACGCCGTCGCTGGCCGGCCGCACCGTCAACGTGCGCCTGCGTGACCCACGCGGCGGGCAGACCTGGCGCCAGGTGACGACGACCGCCGGTGGCGCCTATACCCTGGTCCTGCCCGCGGCGTCGGCGCCGCCCGGGACCTCGGTGCGCGTCTTCGTGGCCGGCGGCGCCGGGCTCGCACCCATCGCCTCGCCCGAAATGGTCATCCGCGCGGGCGGCGGCGGAACGACTCCGGGGGTCGTGCCCGGCACACCCTCCAGCCCGGGCACGGTCGTCCCGGGAGGCTGAGCGGCGCAATACGCGCGCCCGCGATCCGGGCGCGCGCCGGCGTGGGCGAAGGTGCGGCGTTGCCCGGGCCTGGCGGGTTGCGCACGGGGCGCGCGCTACCGAGGGCGTATGAGCGGGCGAGGGCTGTGGCGACCCGCGAGGGGTCGCTCGGGCGGTCTAGGCGTTGCCGACGTTGGCGTCGTTGGGCGAGTGGAAGTAGTCGCTGGACTCTGCGTAGTTGGAGACGTCCTCCAGCATCCGCTGCAGGCGCATCTGCGCGGTCGCAAAATCCGCGCAGGTCTCGCACTGCTTGTCGCCGCAGGGTTGGCGCGAGTACAGCCAGAACTGGACGGCGCCTGCCAGCAGACCGTCCGCGACGTCCCAGGTGTCCGCCTCCTCGTCGTGCTCCAGCAGTCGGTTGCCGAGTTCGATGACCTGTTCGGCCGCTTCGTCGAATTCGAGAAATTCCTGGTCCGGACTCATGGTCACCGTCTCCACACCACTAGCAGGCGCGTATTGTACTCTGCGCGGCCTGATTGCCTAGCCGTTTCGGTGCAGATGCCGTGCCAGAAACGCCAGGCTGCGCTCCCAGGCCAGCGCGGCGCACCCGGGGTCATAGGCCGGCTGCTCGGCGTTGAAGAAACCGTGCCCGGCCGCGTAGCGATGGATCTCGAAAGCGACGGCGCCGGCCCCGCGCAAGCCGGCCTCGAGGTCGTCGACGAGCGCCGGGGTACACCAGTCGTCACGCTCGGCGAAATGGCCCTGGAGCGGCACGGCGACCGACGCGGGGCTCGCCAGCTCGTGCGGCGGAACGCCGTAGAAGCATACCGCGGCGTCGCACTCTTGCAGGTGCGCCGCGGCGATCACCGCCAACGCGCCCCCCATGCAGAAGCCCAGCACGGCGACTCGGGGAGCACCGCGCTCGCGCAGATGCCGCAACGCCCCGCGCACCTCCCCGGTGGTCGCGCCCATCCAGTCGAGGCCGTCCATCAGGTGACCGGCCTCGTCCGCAGCGGTGGTCACCCGCCCTTCGTAGAGATCCGGGGCCAGGGCGCTGTAGCCGCGCCCGGCGAGACGCTCGGCGACATCGCGGATCTGTGTGTTCAGGCCCCACCATTCCTGCAGCACGACCACGGCGGGCGCGCCGGCCGGTCCCGGCGCGAGGAACCCGGCGCCGCGTAGCCCCGCCGGGCAGTCGAACTCGCAGTTGGCGAGCGGGTGCAGGCTCACGCCGCGAGTGCGGCGAGGGTCGGCGCCGGGTCGTGGTAGTCGCAGGGCAGGCGCTGCAGGCGCCCGTCGCGCGCCACCACCAGGCTCGGGAAGCCCTCGACGCCGAGGCGGCGCGCGAGGCGCATGTCCTCCGCCAGCGCCGCCCGGGTGGCCGGGGCGTCGAGTTCGGCCGCGAACCGCTCGCCGTCCAGGCCGAGGTCGCGAGCCAGTTCGACCAGCGTCCGGTTGTCCGAAGGATTGCGCGCGTTCAGGTAGTACGCCTCCTGGATCGCCCGGATCATCGGTTCCTCCTGGCCGGGGTCCTGGGCGGCGGCGGCGATGACGGCGCGGCAGGCGGGGTAGGTCGAGCGGCGGGGCTCGCACACCCGCCAGAAGTCGAAATTGAACTCGGTACCGGGCACCACCTGCTGGATGCGTTGCCAGGTCTGCTGCAGGTAGGCGCGCATCGGTGCCGGCATGGGCTCGGCGCTGTCGGGCGCCAGGCCGCCGAGCACCCGCCGAACCTCGATGTCGGGCGCGAGCCCCGCCCGCAGCCGCTCCCAGGTGGGTCGAAACGCCCAGCACCAGCTGCACATGGGGTCGTGAACGTAATACAGGGTCGTCATGCCTCGGCCTCCAACGATCTGTCCGCGAGGCTAGCCCAGTCGGTTGCCCGTTACAAACTGATACAACCGCACACGCTTGCGAAAGGAATCCCGGGGAGCACGGGCGTAGCCTCGATCCTGCTCGAATCAACTCAACTCATGGAGATCCGCAAATGAAGAAATCCACCAAGATCGTCATCGGCACCGTGTTGACGCTCGGCGTCGTCGGAGGCGTGGCAGCTTTCGGCGGCCACGAACGCGGCTCGCACCGCGGCGAGCACATGATCTCGCACGTGCGCTCCGAGCTCGACCTCAGCGCGGAACAGACCGCGGCGCTCGAGGCGCTGCGCGACCAGATCGTCGGCATCCGCGACTCTGTGCGGGCCGAACGCGGGTCGCACCGGCAGCAAATGCTGGCGCTGATCTCGGGCACGACGCTCGACCAGCAGCAGGCGCTGCAGCTGGTGCAGGCCAAGACCGAGACGGTCAACGCTCACGCACCGGAAGTGATCGCGGCGCTGGCCGCTTTCTACGACGGCTTGACCGCCGAGCAGCAGGCGAAAGTACGCGAGCACCTGCAATCGCGCGGCGGCCGCCACTGGCACTGAGCCGAAGCCTCACCCACCTCGACGGTGCCGGCGCCTCGCGCCGGCACCGCCTGGCGCCCGCCGCCGGCGCAACCGCACCTCGATTCGTCCTCCCCCGCCACTGTGCCATGATGCCCGCATCCAGCGGGCCCGCGTTCCGGGTTCCGTGGCGAAACCGGAGGACTCAGCGATGCTCGACAGCGACGGCCGCGTGGTCATGATATCCGGCGCCAACCGCGGCATCGGCCGGGCGGTGACCGAGCGCCTTCGCGACGAAGGCTATTCGCTCAGCCTGGGGGCACGCGACCCGGCGGCACTGCGCGACCTGGTCAAAACGCTCGCCCCCGAACGGGTTCTCGGCCACGCCTTCGACGCGCGCGAGCGTAACGGCGCCGAAGCCTGGGCCGACGCGACCCGCGAGCGCTTCGGGCGCATAGACGCTGTGGTCAACAACGCCGGCATCGTCCACGACTTCGATATCGAGGCCGACGACGAGCGCACGCTCGACGAGATGTGGGAGGTCAACGTGAAAGGGCCGCTGCGGGTGACCCGGGCCGCGTGGCCGGACCTCAAACGCTGCGGCCACGGGCGGGTGATCAACATCGTTTCGCTGTCGGGCAAACGGGTCAAGAGTGCCCGGGTCGGCGCCTACGCGATGAGCAAGCACGCGCTCGCCGCGTTCACGCACTCGGTGCGCCACGCCGGCTGGCAGTACGGCATTCGCGCCACCAGCATCTGCCCCGGGCTGGTGGCCACGCGCATGACGGCAACAGTGAGCGAGGTCGCGCCCGCAGACATGATTTCGCCTGAGGCCGTGGCGCACCTGGTCGCGAGCGTGATGGCGCTGCCGAACAACGCCTCGGTGACCGAAATTCCGGTCAACTGCGTCCTCGAGCACTCCGTCTAGGACGGGCGCACCTGCGCGGCAACGCGAACGGCGGGAGTCGGAAAAGAAAGGACCCTGACCGGAGAGGAGGAGAAAAACCGGTACAGGGCCCGAAGGGAGGAGACTTGAAACGGGTTCGTCGCGCGGGTCGTTCACCGGCCCGCGCGGCGCCGCCTCAGGCGGCTTTCTTGACGGCCTTCTCGACCTGGGTCTTGGCGGCCTTCATCGAGGCGTCCACGGAGGCCTTGGCCTCCTCGACGCTCGCCTCGACCTTGGAGCGCATCTCGGCGACCCCTTCCTCGACCTGCTCGGTGGCACGCTTGGCGAGGGTCTCCATGATCTCGCCGGCACGCGAGCGGGTCGCGTCGATCAGTTCGATGTTCGCTTCGCTGGCGGTGGCGACGGCCTTCTGCACGTCGTGTCCCCAGGCGCGATTGACTTCGACGGCGCCCTGCACGGTCTTGCAGTCGACCAGCGTCTTGCCGTGGGCCAGATTGACCTTCAGCAACTCACCGGCCAGCGCGACCTGACGGGTCATCATCTGCTCGGCGGCGTCGGCGTTGACACGGGTCAACTCGAGCGCCAGGTCCAGGTTCTGCTTCCAGGCGTTCAAAACGTTCTCTTTCATAGCGGCATCCCTCATCGGATCGTCTGGCAGCGTCAATATTGCGCTGCAACATTGAACGGTACTGTAGTGTCAGGAAAACACCCTGTCAAGGTTCGGGGGAGAATTTATTTTGCAATGCAGCAGAACCGCTCTCGGCAGGTGATTTAACTCAAACGACTGTTTTTAAGAGATTATTTAAAGACGACTGGATCGAACGGCCTGGAGGAGCGGGAAAATACTGCAACGCAACCTGATGCCGGCACCGGCGCCGGGCGTGCTGTTGCGGCGCGCCATCAGCGGCTTATCGGCGGCTGCGGCGGGGAATCGACGCCGGGCGTCCGCCCGGCGCCACGTCGGCCCAGCGCGGGCGCGGCAACCGGAACACTTCGCCGAGTTCGGCGTAGCCGGTCCCCGACAGCCGACAGACCGGGTCGAGCAGGCGCGGGTCGACCCGCCCGTCACGCCACACGGACGGGTCGACGTGCAGGTGGCAGACCTCCCCGATGACCACGTGGCTGTTGCCGACCGGCACGATCTGCGCCACCCGGCACTCGAGGTGGGCCTTCGCCGCCTTGACCCGCGGGGCGGCGACGCGAACCGCGGGTGCGGTTTCCAGCTGCGCCCACTCGAACTCGTCGTGATCGGGCGGAAAGTCGGTCGAGGTGAAGTTCATCTGCTCGACCAGTTCCTGGCTCACGATGCTGAGCACGAACTCACCGGACTCGCGCACGTTTCGCAGCGTGTCCTTGACCCCGGTGGAGCTGAACATCACGTGCAGGGGATCGCTCGCCACGGCGTTGAAATAGGAGTGCGGCGCCAGGTTGGGCGTGCCGTCGCCGGCCAGCGTGGACACCCAGGCGATGGGCCGCGGGACCACCAGGGCGGTGAGCAGGAAATAGTTCTCCCGCACCGGCCAGTCGGCCGGGTCCAGCTCCAGCGCCGTCTCCAGGGTGCGCGGCGGCGCCGGGTGCGACGAGGTCATCGGTCGCCCGCCGCTGCGGGCACGCTCACAGTTCCGCCAGCATCGCCTCGGCGCTGCTGACTTCGAACTTGCCGGGCGCCTCGCGGTGCAGAGACTTCACCACGCCGTCCTCGACCAGCATGGCGTAGCGGTCCGAGCGCAGACCGAGGCCGCGTTCGTTGAGATCGAGCTCGAGGCCGAGCGCCTTGGTGAAGGTGGCACTGCCGTCGGCGACCATGCGCACCTGCCCCGTCGCGTTCTGCGCCTCGCCCCAGGCATGCATGACGAACGCGTCGTTGACCGACAGGCACACGATCTCGTCCACGCCCCGCGCACGGATGTCGTCCGCCTTGACCACGTAACCGGGCAAGTGCGCCGCCGAGCAGGTCGGCGTGAACGCCCCCGGCAATGCGAACAGCAGCACCTTGCGCCCGCCGAACAGGTCAGCGGTGCTGATCGGCTGCGGCCCCTTCTCGCCCATCTCGTGCAACGTAACGTCCGGGATGCGATCGCCTACTTGAATGCTCATCGGGTGTGTCCCTCGGTGGTTGTGGTGGAAGCGTACGCGGCGGTCGCCGCGCACGAGCGCGTTGTCGTTGTTCTTGCCGCCGCCGCGGCGTCCCGGCGAGGAACGCCGGCGCCGCGCGAGGCGTGCACCTTAAAGGGGTTCGTGGCCCGGATCAACACACCCCGAGCGGG
>JBFJWO010000259.1:0-7275 GCA_041623575.1 Gammaproteobacteria bacterium | reverse complement strand
GCGAGCCGTCCGCGCGACGCGTGGCGGCGACGCGCAGCGCCATGCCCTGCGCGCCGGTTTGCGCGGCGGAGTCCCGAATCTGGCGTGCCGCCGCCGCGGTCAGCTCCGGCACGCCGCCTCCGCCGGGCGCCGGGTGCGCACGAAGTCCACGAAGCCGCTCGTCCAGGGACTCTGGCGGGTGTGGCGCAGGTGTGCGTAGCTCGCCAGCAGGTTGCCCTGCACGATGCCGTCGTTGCGGCCGTCGACGCCGTGTCCGCGGCGCACCGAGTAGGCGAAGCGGGTCGCGGCGGGCAGGTTCTCGAGGTGCGAGTAGTGGAACTCGTGGGCGCTCAACTGACGCCCGTCGTCGGCTACCGGCCAGGGTGCGTCGGCCGTCACGCCGAGCGCCACGTACCCGCGCCCGACCGGGCGTTCGCCCATGACGCAATCGGCGTCGATGACCCCGACCATGTCCGCGCGCCGCCCGCGCCAGGCCAGGCTTCGGCACAGGTACATCAGGCCGCCGCACTCGGCGTAGGTCGGCAGGCCGCCGTCGACGGCGCCACGAATCGCCTCGCGTAACTCGCGGTTGGCGCTGAGCGCGGCCAGCTGGGTCTCCGGGAAGCCGCCGCCGATGAACAGCGCATCGAGCGCAGGCAGCCGTTGCTGGCGCAGGGCATCGACGAACACCAGCTCGGCGCCGGCGCGTTGCAGCGCCTCGAGGTCGTCGGGGTAGTAGAACCCGAAGGCCCGGTCACGCACGACGCCGAGCGTGATGCGCCCCGGGGCGGGCCCGGACGGCGCCGCCGGTGCGGGCGCGGGCGCCGTCGACGCGCTGGCCGCCAGCAGGGCGTCGAGGTCCACCTGGCCGGCGAACCACTCGCCGATGGCGGCCACGCGGGCACGGGCGTCGGCGTCCTCGTTGGCGGGCAGCAGCCCGAGGTGTCGTTCGCCGGGGCCGAGGTCGGTTCCGCTCGCCAGCGCGCCGAACACCGGCAGGTCGCAGTATTGCGCCAGCGCGGCGCGCAGTTTCTGCTCGTGGCGCGCGCCGCCAACCCGGTTGAGGATGACCCCGGCGATGCGCACGCCGGGGTCGAAATCGCGCAGCCCGAGCAGCAGCGGCGCGACACCGCGCGTCATGCCCTGGCAGTCGATCACCAGCACCGCCGCTACGTCGAGCAGCCGCGCCAGCGCCGCGTTACTGTCGCGCCCGTTGGTGGCGACGCCGTCGTGCAGGCCCTTGGTACCCTCGACGACGATCACGTCCGCGTCGGCGCCGCGCGCGAACGTGCCGCGTAGCTCCGCTTCGTCCATGGTGTGGAAATCGAGATTGAAGCAGTCGCGCCCCGCTGCCAGCGCGAGCCAGCGCGGGTCGATGTAATCCGGGCCCTTCTTGAACGGTTGCACCCGCTTGCCGCGCTCGCGCAACGCCGCGCACAGCCCGATACCGGCCAGGGTCTTGCCCGAGGACTTGTGCGCCGCCGACAGGTAGAGCGCGTGCACCGGATCAGGCCTTGTCCGCATCGCCCGTGAACGACGCCGGCACGATGGGCAGGACGCGCACCGCCACGCACAGGATCAGCAAGGCCAGCGCCACCCCGCCGAGCCCGAGCAGCACCTCCCAGGCGCTGGCGGCGTAGCGCGTGGCGACGCCGTCGAAAAAGCTGCTCGTGACCTCGGCGCCGGGGAACAGCACCAGCGGGTAGGCCTGGCCGCCGATGATGATCACGTACAACTGCACGAAGCCGCCCGCGACGACCAGCGCGGCCGCAATCGCCAGCGCGGCGCGCGAGCCGGCCAGCGGCGGCCACCACAGCAGGGCCAGCGGCACGACGAGACCGGCCAGCACCTGGCCCAGCCAGAAAGCGGCGGCAAACGGGTGGCCGGTGTCGAACAACAGGAAGCGCAGCACGCCGTGGTGCTCGGTGGCGTAGCCCATGGTCAGGTATTGGACGGCGACGAAATAGGCCGTCGCCAGCACGAACACGGCGAGCGTTCGCGCCAGGCGCTGCACCAGTGCCGGTTCCACCGCGCGGGCGCAGGCGGCGCCGGCGCTCAACAGCACGAGCGCGAACGCGGCCGAGCCCAGCGCCAGCGACAGGGCCACGAACAGCGGCGCCATCAGCGCCGCGTCGTAGGCCTGGCGGGCCACCAGGAACCCGAAGATGCTGCCGGTGCCGGTGGTCAGCACCAGTCGCCAGCCGAAGGCGGCGAAGCCCGCGAGCCGGCTGTGGCGCTGCAGCGGCGGGTCCATCATCAGCCACAGGTAGACCAGCGCCACGACGAGGAAGCCGGTGTAGAGAAAGATGTTCCAGGCGAACACCGAGCGGAAGTTGTAGTGGGTGAGGGCGACGATCAGGCGCTCGGGACGCCCCAGATCGAGCACCAGCACGGCCAGCCCGCCGATCAGCAGCGCGCAGGCCAGCACCACCGACAGCCGGGCCAGCGGTTTGTAGGCCTGGCGCGAGAACACGCTGGCCAGCGAGGCGGCGTTGAGCGCGCCTGACGCGGCGACGATCAGGAACACCGCGAACACGTGCGGCAGGCCCCAGACGACCTGATTGTTCATGCCCGTGATGTGGTGGCCTTCGCTGTCCATGTGGTGGGCGGCCCACAGCGCCGCGGCGGCGACCGCCAGCAGGCCCGCGAGCAGGACTCGGTAGGGAACGCTGCCGCGCCCGATCGGGGCCCAGGTGCTCGCCATGTCGCTCACAGCCCCTGGTAGCGCACGCCGGTGTCGAGACCGAGATCGGCGCGCACCTGCCGGCCCCCGCGCGCCGCCAGTTCCCGGGCCACGGGGCTGCGCGGGTCGCTCAGGTCGCCGAACACGATGGCCGCGTGACCGGCCGCCGCGCAGGCCTCGGCGCACGCCGGTTGCGCCGCCTCGCCGTCGGCGTCGACGCGGTGCACGCACAAGGTGCAACTCTCCACGGTGCCCCGGCCGCGCGGGGCGTGGGGAAGCTGGTCGCGGAGGTTCTCGTGGATGAACGAGCGCGCCTTGTAGGGGCAGGCGAGCATGCAATAGCGGCAGCCGATGCAGGTGTGCTTGTCGACCAGCACGATGCCGTCGGCGCGACGGAACGAAGCGCCGGTCGGGCACACGTCGACGCACGGCGCACTGGCGCAGTGCTGGCACATCATCGGCAGGCTGAACGCGCGCCCTTTCTCGGGGCCGCGCACGTCGAGCTTGCGAATCCACTGCGCGTCCGTGGCCGGGCGGCCCTGCCCGCGCAAGCCGTGCTCTTCGTTGCAGCCGCGCACGCACGCATCGCAGCCCTCGGCGCACTTGCCGGCGTCGATCAGCAGCCCCCAGCGTTGCCGCGCGCTCGCGGGTTCGTCAGGCGCGCGCGCGCCGGCCGGGCGCATCAGCAGCACGGTGGGCGCGCTCGCCGCTCCGGCCACCAGCCCCAGGGCCTGCAGGAAGCGCCGTCGGGCGAGGCCCGCGCGGCGGCCCGGAGCGTCGGGCGCGCTCACGACCCCGGCCGGGGAAGCCCGCCCGCCGTGCAGTCCGGCGGGGGCGGCAGCGCAGCCAGCCGCGCGAGCGATCTCGGGGCGGCGGCGTCGGCGGCCGGTTCGTTCGCCGTCGGGCGGTCGGCGTGGCAGTCGAAGCAGTCGATGCGCACCGCCGTGTAGCGATGGCAGTCGGCGCAGAAGTGTTGCGGGTCGTCGTGACGCGCGAGTTGCCCGTCGTCCTTGCGCACCGCGTGGCAGTCGATGCATCCCTTGAAGCTGTGCCGCGAGGTGCGGATGCCTCGGTGCACGGTGGCGTCGCGCTGGTGCTCTATGAAGTTCATGTGCTCGCGGCGCATCAGGTCGGTCGGCTCGACGCAGGCCTCGCCGCGCCCGGGGGCGGGCTCGGGGATCGTGATGCGTGCGCCCGCCGCGGCGTCCAGCCAGGCGCCGGCGAGCAGGACCAGGCCGAGCACGGAGAAACGCAGGGCGTCGAGCAACCGGGAACCGCGGTGCGTGGCGATCATGAACGCTGCCCCGCCGCGCCCTTCAGTGATCGCCCAGCGCCATGTCGATGTACCCGGTCGGGCACACGTCGGCGCAGATGTGGCAGCCGATGCAACGGTCGTAGTCGGTGTCGACGTAACGCCCGAGCGTGCGTTTGTCCTTGTCGACCCGGAACACCGCGTCCTGGGGACAGAAGATCACGCAGTTGTCGCACTCGAAGCACATCCCGCAACTCATGCAGCGCTGCGCCTCGGCCACCGCCTGCTCTTCGCTGAGGCACTGCAGGCGTTCCTCGAAGTGGCCGAGCACGTGCTCGGCGTCGGGGCCCTGCTCGGCGCGCCGGTGGCGCTCGGTGTAGGCGAAATGGGCGAGGTACAGCCGCTCGCTCGGGATGATCTCCTGGCTGGAGCGGTCCTCGTAGTTGTGCACCGCCCAGTTGCCGCTGTTGGTGCCGCGCTGTGCCTCCGGCGCGCTGTCGGGGTCGAACGGGTCCGGCGCCAGCGCGGTCTCCTGCAGTTTCGCCAGCAGGTTGAAGTGGTGCACGTCCACCTTGGGGCGCTTGGGCGCCGCTTCGCCGCGCAGGTAGTGATCGATGCTGCGGGCGGCGACCGAACCCTGGCCGATGGCGGTGGTCAGCAGGTGCGGGCGCACGATGTCGCCGGCGACGAAATGCCCCTCGCGCCCGGGCACCCGGTAGAGCGTGTCGGCGTCGATCAGGCCCTTGCCGTTGTCCAGCGTCTCGAGCCCGCTGAGATCGCCGCCCTGCCCGATGGCGGCGACGATCAGGTCGGCCTCGAGTTCGAACTCGCTGCCCTCGACCGGCACCGGGCGGTTGTCCTCGAAGGTGCAGCGGGCCATCCTGAGCGCGCGTGCCCGCCCGCTCTCGTCGCACACCACCTCGACCGGCATCACCCCGTTCAGGACGCGCACGCCCTCACGCAACGCGTCGTCCACCTCGTGCTCGGTCGCCGTCATCTGCGGGCGCTCGAACAGCGCGGTGAGCGTGACCTCGGCGCCCTGGCGGGCGGCGGCGTAGGCGGCGTCGTGCGCCACGTAGCCGCCGATGACTTCCTCGGGGCGGTCCTTGGGGTTGATCTTGTCGATCTTGCCGAGGCGGCGCGCGACCGAGACCACGTCGATGGAGGTGTCGCCGCCGCCGACGCACACGACCTTGTCGACCGTCACCTGCAGCGCGCCCCGGTTGAACGCCTCGAGGAACTCGACGCCGGAGACGCAGTTGGGCGCATCCGCGCCCGGCACCGGCAACGGGCGGCCCGATTTGCAGCCGAGCGCCCACACCACGGCGTCGAAGTCCTTCTCGAGGGACTCCATGCTCACGTCACGCCCGACGCGGGTCGACAGTCGCGTCTCGATGCCGCCCAGCGCGAGAATACGGGCGATCTCGGCGTCCAGCACGGCGCGCGGCGTGCGATACCCCGGAATGCCGTAGCGGAACATGCCGCCGAGCTCGGGGTGGTCGTCGAAGATCACGCTGGCGTGCCCGAGGCGGCGCAGCTGGTAGGCGACGGACAGCCCGGCCGGGCCGCCGCCGACGATGGCGACCCGTTTGCCGCCGAGCGCCGCGCCCGCGTCCAGCCCGAAACCCCGCTCGACGGCGGTGTCGCCGATCCACTGCTCGACCGCGTTGATGCCGACGAAGTCCTCGACGTTGTTGCGGTTGCAGCCGTCCTCGCACGGCGCCGGGCACACGCGCCCCATCATGGACGGAAACGGGTTGGCGTCGGCGGCGCGGCGAAAGGCGTACTCGGCCATGCTCACGTTGGCGGGCGGGTGCTCGATTCCGCGCACGATGTCGAGCCAGCCGCGGATGTCTTCGCCGGACGGGCAACTTCCCTGGCAGGGCGGCGTGCGGTGCACGTAGGTCGGGCACTTGTGCGAGTGATCGGCCTCGAAGATCTGCGCGCTCAGGTTCTGCCATTCGTGCTCGCCGTCGCGGTAGCGGCGGAAGGTGAGTTTCTTGTCCATCTGGTCGCCGGACGTGGCCATGCTGACTCCTCAGAAAAGTGGCGGCGGGCGCAGGCGCCGGGTGCCGGTGGATGCGGGTCGGCTCATGGCGCGTCGCGCCCGAGGACGATGGCGTTGCCGACGAGCTGGTGCACGCTGACGACGCGGTCCATCTCGAAGCCGTAGAACGGCAGCACCTTGCTGAACTGACTCTTGCAGATCGCGCAGATGGCGGCGAGGTGAGTGACGCCGTGGCGATCGACGACCTGCTTGAAGGCCTGCATGCGCGGCGCCGCGCCCTTGACCCGCAACTCCAGCAGGTCGTCGGTCAGCAGTCCGCCGCCGCCGCCGCAGCAGAACGTCGCCTCGCCGATGGTGTCGGCGGGCATGTCGTGGAAGTGATTGCACGAGGCCTCGATCAGCGCGCGCGGGATCAGGAACTGCCCGCCCGGCATCGAGCCCATGCGCGAGGCGCGGGCGACGTTGCACGAGTCGTGGTAGGTCACCACCAGGTCGTCGTTGACCGAGGGGTCGAGCGTCAAGGCGCCGCGTTGCAGCAGCTCGTAGGTCACCTCGCACACGTGCTGCGGCACCGGGTAGCGCGGGTCGAGGAAGTCGAACGGCCCGGCGAGGGTGTTGAGAAAGCTGTAGGCGACCCGCCAGGCGTGGCCGCACTCGCCGAACACGATGCGTTTCACGCCGAGTTCCAGCGCCGCCTTGCGGATGCGCAGCGCGAGCTTGCGCATGTTCTCGTAGCTGCCGATGAACATGCCGAAGTTGGCGGCTTCCGAGGCGTAGGAGCTGAGCGTCCACGAGAGCCCTGCCTGGTGGAACACCTTGGCGTAACCCATCAGGCCGTCGACGTGCGGCTCGGCGAAGAAATCCGCCGACGGTGTGACCAGCAGGATGTCGGCGCCCGGCTCGTCGAGCGGGAAGCGCACCGTCACCCCGCTGTCCTCTTCGATGTCCTCGGTGAGCCCCTCCAGGGTGTCGGCCAGCGCCGGCTCCGGCAGGCCGAGGTTGTTGCCGATGCTGTGGACCTTGCCGATGATCTCGTTGCAGTACTTCTGGCCCTTGCCGACGTGGTCCATGATCTCGCGCGCGGCCATCGAGATCTCCGCGGTGTCGATGCCGTACGGGCAGTACACCGAGCAGCGCCGGCACTGCGAGCACTGGTGGAAGTAGGTGTACCACTCGTCGAGCACCTCGCGCGTCATGTCGCGCGCGCCGACCAGCTTCGGGAAATAGCGCCCGGCCAGGGTGTAGTAGCGTCGGTAGACGCTGCGCAGCAGGTCCTGGCGCGCCACCGGCATGTTGTTCGGGTCGCTGGTGCCGAGGTAGTAGTGGCACTTGTCGGTGCACGCGCCGCATTTG
>JBFJWO010000258.1:0-7278 GCA_041623575.1 Gammaproteobacteria bacterium | reverse complement strand
CGGTTTCGACGGGGCGCCGCTGCACGACCCCTGCACCGTGGCCTACCTGCTGCAGCCTGCGCTGTTCGAGGCGCGGCACTGCAACATCGAGGTCGAGACCGGGTCCGAGCTGACGCTGGGGCACACGGCGGTGGATTTCTGGGGCGTCAGCGACCGGCCGCGCAACGCCCGCTGGGTGCACAAGGTGGACGCCGACGGTTTCTACGACCTGCTGACAGAGCGGATCGCGAGGCTGTAGCGCGGTGGACTCGCTCACCCAGATCGCGCTCGGTGCCGCGGTGGGGGAGGCCACGCTCGGGCGGCGCATCGGCAACCGCGCGATGCTGTGGGGTGCGATCTGCGGCACCTTGCCCGACCTCGACGTGTTCGTCCCCCTCGGCGATGCGGTGCGCGACTTCACCTACCACCGCAGCGCGACCCATTCGCTGCTCGTGCTGGCGCTGGTGACGCCGCTCGTGGTGTGGGTGATCCTGCGGGTGCACCCGGCGACGGCGGCGTACCGGCGGCGCTGGCACGCGTTGGTGTACCTCGCGTTTGCCACCCACGTGCTGCTGGACAGCTTCACCGTCTACGGCACGCAGATCTTCTGGCCCGTGTCCGAGCTGCCGGTGGCGTTCTCCAGCATCTTCATCATCGACCCGCTGTACACCGTGTGGTTGGTGTTCGGCGTGCTGGCGGCGCTGGTCATGAGCCGGGAATCCGAACGGGGTCACCGGCTGAACGCGGCGGGGCTGGTGCTGAGCAGCGCCTACCTGGCCTGGACCGTGGGCGCGAAGTTGCATGTCGAGGACGTGGCCCGCGCGTCGCTCGCGCGCCAGGGCATCGCGTACGAGCGCCTGCTGACCGTGCCGGCGCCGCTGAACTCGCTGCTGTGGCGCGTTTTGGCGGTGCGCGAGGACGCCTATTTCGAAGGTGTGTATTCGCTGCTCGACGACGAGCGCCCGCTGCGGGTGGAGCGGTTCGCGTCACAGCCGGCGCTGTTGCTCGGGCTCGAAGACCACTGGCCGGTGCAACGCCTGCAGTGGTTCACACGCGGCCTCTACTCGGTGAGCCGGCTCGACGACGACGTCGTCATCACCGACCTGCGCATGGGGCTGACACCGGACTACGTGTTCCGGTTCAAGGTCGGCGAGATCGGCAACCCGCACGCACACCCGGTGCCGCCCGAGCAACTCGCCGTGCGCCAGAACTTCTCGGTGTTGGGCTGGGTGTGGCGGCGCATCTGGTCGCAGGAAGCCGAGCGCGGCGCCTGAGACCGCCCGCGCCTGCGGGGGGTGACGTCTGCCGCGAAAGCCCGTACCAGGGAGCCCGCGCCGCCCGGCAATGGGTCTATGCCACCGTCGATGACCTTCCCGTCCCTGCCGGCCGGCCGTCGCCCGGGCGTCGGCCGGCCGGCGCGGCGCGCGCCCGCCCGCCCGGACCGGGGTCGCCGGGCGTGTCCCTCGGCCCCGGCAAGGCACGCGGGGTGTGAGCCAGGTCGCGGAATCTCGACGCCGTGACCGGCAAAGCCGCTTTGGGCCGGCGTCTTGCATACCCCAAGGCGCCGGTGCTCGACGCCGCACCGGGCAGGGTGCCTCAACGCGCCTGCCCGCAGCGCGCGCGGCACCAGGCCGCTGGAGCGCCTGGCCCACCAGACCCGCTCCTCGCAAAAGGCAAACCCGTGGTAACGCGGGGACGCAAAACCAGTACCCCGGTGGCGATCCGCCGGGGCCGCACGGTTGCCGAGGACAGCCCTCACCGGCTCGACGGAGGTTTGGTCTTGAACAAGGCGGTGCTTACAGTGACGGCGTTTGGCGCCCTCCTGCTCTCGGTGCCGGCGAGCGGCGACCCCCGGGTGCCGGCCCGGCACACTGCACCGACGCCGGTCTCGCTCGGCGGGCCGCTGGCGCTCACCCCGTTCTCGCCCGCACCCGGCGCGCCGGCGCGGCTCGCGAGTTGTGACGGCGACACCGTGTCCGGCGGCAGCGGACAGGAGAACTGTGCCCGACTGTCCGTCGTTGGGTCACGGCCCGCGTTGATCGACTGGCAGCGCAAGCTGGACGCGGTGCCCGCGTCGGTGCCGTCCACCAAGACCGGCGCGACCTGGCGCATCAACCTCGATGCCGGCCCCGGTCCGCTCGGGGTCACACCCTACGTGGCGATCCTCATGCGCTGGGACTGAGTATTCCACGCGGCCGGGATGCCGCAGCCCGGCCCCGCCGTTGCGACCCCGGGATGGCGATGCCCTGTGCCATTACGGTTGACAAAAAATTGCACTTTTCGCCACCTTTCGGCGCGCTGGGCAGGCACAATTACGCCCTGCGACCTTTTCCGGGCCGGGCCGCCGCGTAACGCCGGCGGCCGGCCAGCCCATTTTCGAGAGCCGATGCGAACAAGAGAGACGATTCTGGCCGTTGCCCTGTGCGCGGCCTGCTGGACGAGTGCGGGTAACGCCCAGGTCGACGTGGTGGTGGCGCCGGGCGACAACCTGGTGCGCCTGTTGCGCGCCAACGGCGCCGACCTGCCCTACGGCGAGTTGCTGCCGTTGATCGAGCAGACAGTGCGCGACAACCCGCATGCCTTCCGCAACCGTGACCCGGCCAGGATGGTTCCTGGCGAGGTGATCCGCCTGCCGATTGCCGTCGCCGAGCCGGAGCCTGCGCCCGAGCCGCAGCCGGTGGTGCAGGCGCCCGAGCCCGAACCCGCGCCCGAGGTGCAACCGCCCGCCGGCCCGCTCGCCGCCGGCGACGTCGAGATCACCATCGGCAGCGCGCTCGTGACGGTCCTCGGCGAGGAACGGCTGGTTTCCGGTGGCAGTGAGTTCTACGCCGGCGACGTCGTCAGCACGGCACCCGCCTCGCATGCCACGCTGCGGTTCGCCGACGGCGGCACCGTCGATCTCGGTCCCTCGTCACGGTTCAGGATCGACGAGTACGAGGCGCCCGGCCCGAGCACGCCCGGGCGGGCGTTGCTCAGCCTGCTACAGGGAGCGATGCGGGCGCTGAGCGGTGTGATCGGTCAGCGCGCCGACAGCGTGTACCGCATGTCCACGCCGGCGGCGACCATCGGGATCCGCGGCACGGAATACGTCGCGCGCTACTGTTCGGGGGAGTGTGGCGAGCTCACCGGCACCTCCGTGGCGGTCGCCGACGGTGGCGTCGTGCTGGGCAATCAGGCCGGCGAGCTGGCGCTCGCCAAGGGCGAGTTCGGGCGCGTCGAGAGCCCCGACGACGAGCCGTTCAGCGCGCCGCTGCCAGAGGGTTTCTTCGACCTCGACCGCGACGTGACGACCATCGAGGTCGAGGGGTCGTGGTTCCGTGAGCTGCTCGATACGCTCGGGGACTGGTTCAACTAGCCGGCTGCCCGCTCAGGCCAGGCTCTCCTGGATCAGCTGGCGTTGCTGCTCCATGATCACTCGCAACGGCACACGCTGGGAAAACCGGATCACGGCCCGGTTCCTGTCGCGGCGCAGCACCGCGCCTTTCACCGGCGTCTCACTGCCGTCGGCGAAGCGGATCAGCCCCGCGACCGGCGCGTCCACGACCAGGCTCTGTTCCGGCGGGCAGGTGACCTGCACGCCGCTCTCCGAGAGGTTGACCACGGCGTAGGTGACCTCACCGCACAGCAGCGAAGGACGCTTCCTGAGCGGATAGATGATTCGATAGTGGGCGCGGCGGGACCGGGTCTGTGCGGTATCCGCCTTCTGCTCTGACGTACTGGCCACAGTCTGTAATCCGTCATTGACGCGCCGCGCGCCGCGCGCCGCAGGCGCCTTGCGCTGCGGTCTTCGCGCGATCGGTGGCGCGGAAATCGATCTCGTCCGGGGCCACGTTTCGCGGACCCCGCCCTGGGTAGCGGCCCGGCGCCGGCCGAGCTTGAGCCCGTTGCGCGTCGGTGCCCGACGGCCGTGCCCGGCGGGGCTCAAGACTCGGCGGCGCGGGCCGCTACTTCGTGCGTTGCACAGGCCGGCTCCCGCCTGTGATCGACCCGGTAATCGACGCCCGACAGCAACGGAATTGGCATGGCTAGCCCCGATCAGACACCCGACGCGACGAACTGGCGCCTCGCCTTCTCGAGCGGTCTTCCGCGCCGCGCGCTGCTGGTGGCGGTGGTGGTCGGCACCCTGCTCACCGTGATCAACCAGGTCGACGCGGTGCTCGGCGCCGCGGCCATTCAGTGGCCGCAGGCGGTCCTGACGTACGTCGTACCGTTCTTCGTCGCCACCCTGAGCGGCCTGGCCGAGCGCCGCGACCAGTTGCGCGCGGAACGCGAAGGCCGGGCGCCGCCGGGGGTCGACCCCGGGTTGCTGCGTGCGCCGATCGACGCCCTCGGCGAGTTGTCCTCGCAGGTCCACGACAACGCCACCCAGGTCAACTCCGCTTCGCGCGACCGGGCGGAGTTTGCCGAGGAAGTCTCCAGGCTCGCCCGCCAGAAGGACGAGCATTCGCGGGCCATGCTCGATCGGATCACCGCCGGCGGGCGCAACGTCCAGGAGATCCGCAGCAGCTTCGAACAGTACGCCGGCGAGATCGACGACTTCATCTCGCATATCGCGCGCTCGGCGCACGACGCCGAGCACCTGCGTTCCGAGGCCAACCTGCTGTTCGCCGAACTGGCCGACGTTGCCGGTCTGGCCGACACCATTACCAGCCTTGCCGAGCAGACCAACCTGCTGGCGCTCAACGCCTCGATCGAGGCGGCGCGGGCGGGCGACGTCGGGCGCGGCTTCGCGGTCGTTGCCGAGGAGGTGAAGAGCCTCGCCATGCGCTCCAAGGCCAGCGCCAGCGATATCTACCTAACGCTGGACAAGCTCAAGGGCATGGAGGGGCGGCTGGTGCAGGCGATGGAGAAGCTGAGCGCCGAGATCAAGGCTTCGGTGGGTCTGACCACCGAGGGGCGCGAGCGGACCGAAGCGCGCACCGCGCGTATGCACGCCGCTGTCGATCAGCTGGAACGCTCGATCATCGAGGTGACGGTGCATGCCCAGGCGCAGCTCGAGCAGTCCAACGAAGTGACCAAGCGCGTCGACACCATGACGGACGGCGCGCGTGCCGCCATCGACGGTTCGGCACGCAATATCGATGTCGGTCGTAACCTGCTGCAGGCGGTCGAGGAGCTACGCGCGCTGTTGTGAAGCCGCGGCCTGCGGCGTCGTCCCGGCCGTTCTGTGTGCCGGCGCCGTTTCGCCGCCCGGCGCTCCCCGCTGCCGAAGCGAAGCCTCGACGGACCTCGTACCCTCGCGACGGCCTTCAGCGTCCGGCGCTGGGCCGCGCGCTCATCGCTTCGTGCCAGCGCCGCACGCCGGTGCACTCGCCGGGAACCTCGATCTTCACCCACCTGGCGAACTCGACGAAGACGAAGGCGTCGATGTCGGCCGCGCTGATCCGTTCGCCGGCGAGAAAGGGGCGCTCGCCGAGCAGGCGCTCCAGGACCGGGAAGAAACGCTCGGCCCGCCGCCGACCGCGCTCGGCGAGTTGGGGGAGTTGCTCGTAGTTCTCCACGCCCGTCAGCGCACGGTCCTTCATGCCCCGGGCCGTGTTGCGCAGGCACTCGGCGACCGGCGCGATGGCGTCGGCCTCGATGCGCCAGACGAGGTCGGCGACGACGCCCTTGCCCACCGCGTCGCCACCGAGCAGGGGCGGCGAAGGGAAAGCGCTCTCCAGGTAGGCCCGGCAACCCGCCGTGCTGCGCAGGATGGTGCCGTCGTCCAGCGCCAGCACGGGCACCGTCGCGAACGGGTTGACGGCGAGAAACGGTGCCTGCAGGTGCTCGCGCTCACGCAGGTTCACTTCGACGCTCGGGATGTCCAGCCCCTTCTCGGCGATGAACATGCGAACCCGCCGCGGCGACGGGGCCGTCTGGCAATCGTAGAACTTCATCGGCGCTCGCGGTGTGGCCGGGCCGATCGCCCGCGGGCATGATAGTCAGTCGGGCCGGCAACGGCACCCCGGGCGATGGCCGGCGTGCACGGCCGGTTCAAGCTCCGGGCGTGGCGCGCCGATATCTCCGGTGAAGCTCCCGCGTGAGCGCCACGACGAAAGCAGTCCCATGAGGTACCGATCCGAAGCAGACCGCCGCCACGAGCCCCAGGCACCCGCCGTGGACTGGGGGTGCGTGGTGGCCGGGTTGGACGAACCCTGGCTGGTGCTGGCCCGCGACGCGCGGGTGCACGAGGCGAACCCCGCCGCGCTGCGTGTGCTGGGGTACGCCGAGGCGGAACTGCGCGGCCTGGCGCTGGCGCGGTTGTTGACGCCGGAGACACTGGTGGGGGTCGTCGGGTGTTTCGAGCAGGCTCTCGGGGGGCAGGCGGCGGGCGCGCACGAGGCGACCCTGGTGAGCGCGGCCGGCGAGTCGAAGCCGGTCACGATCAGCGCGCTGGCCTGCCCGATAGGCACCGAGGCCGGTGTGTGTCTGGTCGCTCGCGAGCGTGCAGCGTCGCCCCGGCGCGAGGTGCTCGCCGCGACCGTGTTCGAGCACAGCCGCGAAGGGATCGTCATCACCGACGGCGCCGGCGACATCCTGGCCGTCAACCCGGCCTTCACGGCCATCACCGGCTATGGCGAGGAAGAAGTCCTGGGGCGCAACCCGCGGCTGCTGCAGTCCGGCCGCCAGGAGCCGGATTTCTACGCCGCGATGTGGGCGGCCATCAACGAGGCCGGGCACTGGCAGGGCGAGATCTGGAACCGGCGCAAGGACGGCGCCGTGTATCCCGAGTGGCTGACGATCAGCGCGGTCCGTAACGCGGCCGGGGAGGTGGTGAACCTGCTGGCGCTGTTCTCCGACATCAGCGCCATCAAGGCCTCCCAGGACCGCCTCGATCACCTCGCCCACCACGACCCCCTGACCGATCTGCCGAACCGCCTGCTGTTCCGGGCCCGCCTGCAGCAGGCGCTGACCCGTGCCGCGCGGGATCGCTCCAGGGTCGCGGTGCTGTACGTCGACCTGGACGAGTTCAAACCCGTCAACGACACCCACGGCCATGCCACCGGCGACGCCGTGCTGATCGAGGTCGCCCGGCGGCTGCGCAGCTGCCTGAGAGGTGAAGACACCGTGGCCCGCCTCGGTGGCGACGAGTTTGCGCTGGTGCTCGAGGCGCTGCGCGACGCCGGCAACGCCGAGCGGATCGCGGCGCTGATCGAGCGCAAGCTGGCCGAGCCTTACGTCCTCGGCGACCTCGTGCTGGGACTGCGCGCGAGCGTCGGGATCAGCGTGGCGCCGGACGACGGGTGCGAGGAAGCGGAACTGATGCGCAAGGCCGATTCGGCCATGTATCGCCACAAAGCCGCCCGGCGCGCCGAT
>JBFJWO010000257.1:0-7279 GCA_041623575.1 Gammaproteobacteria bacterium | reverse complement strand
CTGGTCGAAGCCATCGACGGCCTCGATCTCGCGCAGATCCGGTGGCAGACCGAGGTGATCGCTCTCGACAGCGCTCCCGACGGGGTCACCGTCACCGTCAGGACCCCGGCAGGGGACTACCGGGTGACCTGTGACTACCTCATCGCCGCCGACGGTCATCGAAGCCCGACGCGAGGGCTGCTTGGCCTGGCTTTCGACGGCAGGATCTTCGAGGACAATTTCCTGATCGCCGATGTGCGCATGAAAGCGGATTTCCCGGCCGAGCGGCGCTTCTGGTTCGATCCGCCGTTCAATCGCGGCCGCACCGCGCTGATGCACCGCCAGCCCGACGACGTCTGGCGGCTGGATTTCCAGCTCGGCTGGAACATCGATCGCGGCGAGGCAATGAAACCGGAGAACGTGGACGCGAAGGTGCGTGCTTTTCTCGGCGCGGATGCGCACTACGAGTACGAATGGGTGAGCATCTACACCTTCGCCTGCCTGAGAATGAAGAACTTCGTCCACGGTCGCGTCATCTTCGCGGGCGATGCCGCCCACCTGGTGTCCCCCTTCGGCGCGCGCGGCGCCAATGGCGGGTTGCAGGATGCAGACAATCTTGCGTGGAAGATCGCGCACGTCTTCAAAGGGTTGGCGCCGAGCGCACTGATCCATACCTACGACGACGAGCGCATCCATGGTGCGGCAGAGAACATTCGCAACTCCTCGCGCAGCACGGATTTCCTGACGCCCAAGTCCAAGGTGAGTGAAGCGTTCCGGGACGCTTGCCTGGAACTCGCGCGCGACGTCGAGTTTGCGCGCTCCTTCGTCAACAGCGGTCGTCTCTCCGTGCCGTGCGTGCTGGACGACTCACCGCTCAATACGCCCGACGAGGACGAGTTCACGCCCAAGCAGCGCCCGGGTGCATCGTGTATGGATGCCCCGGTCCGCAAGGACGGGCGCCCGGGCTGGCTGCTCGGCAACCTGGGCTGGGGTTTCAAGGGTCTTTATTTCGCCGAACCGGGCGAGCGCTTCGAGCAAGCCGACGCGCTGGCCGACTGCGCCGTCCCGGTCGAGGTCGTCACCGTGCAGGGCCCCGGCGGGTCCGGGGGGCCGGGCACCGTGGTCGACGAGAACGAGCTCGCGGCCCGGCACTATGACGGGCGGCGGGGCACGTTCTACCTGATCAGGCCGGATCAGCACGTCGCCGGCCGCTGGCGGCGTTTCGACCCCGCGAAGGTCCGTCGAGCCGTCTCGCGGGCGACCGCTCGGGGTCGGGCGACCCGGAGCGATGCGACGTCCACCACCGGGCATGGGGGAGACAGCAGATGAGCGTTCGTTTCGAGAGCCTGGAGACCGGGCTGCGGATCAGCGATCCGGACGATTTCTACCAGGCGTTGATCGACCTCCACGCCGGGCTCGACGACGACGAGAGCCAGCGAGTCAACGCCAAGCTGGTCCTGATCCTGGCCAACCACATCGGTGACCTGAACGTCCTGCGCGAAGCGCTCCAGTGCGCCAGGCTGTCGGCGTCCGGTCGTCGAGACGGGTCTCGTCACGGGGTCGATCAGTTTCCAGCAACCTATGAACAGTGAGTAGCGATCATGGCCAAGAAAGCGTTTGCTTCATCCGCCGATCTCGGCGAGAAAGTCGAAACCCTCGAGGTGCTGGCCGACGGCGTCTACGCGCTGACAGCGGAAGGGGATCCGAACGTGGGCGCCATCGAGGCCGAAGACTTCGTCGTCGCCTTCGAGGCGCGGGCCACGCCGAAAGCGGCCCGTGACTGGCTGGAGAAACTGCGCCAGCACACCGACAAGCCCGTCAAATACCTGGTGCTGTCTCACTACCACGCGGTGCGCGTCCTCGGCGCCTCGGCGTTCGATGCGCAATCCGTCATTGCACACGAGAAGACCCGGTTTCTCATCGAAGAGCGCGGCCAGGAGGACTGGGACAGCGAGTACGGGCGCATGCCGCGGCTGTTCCGCGAGCCCGAAGGCATACCCGGGCTGACCCATCCGGACATAGTGTTCAACGACCGCCTGGAAATACCCCTGGGCGGTGATCGCGGCAGTCTCGTGCTGCAGTACTGCGGGCGCGGCCACACGGCCGGCGACATCGTCGCCTGGGTGCCCAGGCACGGGATCCTGTTCGCCGGCGACCTGGTCGAGGCGCAAGCTGCGCTGTACACGGGCGATGCCTTCCACATGGACTGGTCCAGCGGAACGCTGGACAGGATCAAGACCTTCGAGGCGCAAGCCATCGTCGGCGGTCGGGGTGCCGTTGCCAAAGGGCGCGAGGGTGTCGATGCGGCGATCGAGCAGACCCGCAGGTTTCTCGAAGGCATGATCGAGAAGGTCGGCGAGGTGCACCGCCGCGGCGGGACGCTCAAGGAAGCGTTCGAGGCAACGCACGAGCATCTCGGCCCGAAGTTCGGGCAATGGCCGATCTTCGAGCACTGCCTGCCCTTCGACGTGCAGCGTCTGTGGGACGAGCTCGACGGCATCGACTGGCCGCGGATATGGACCGCGGAGCGCGACCGCGAAGTGTGGGACCAGCTGCAGGATTGACTTCCCGCGCAGGTCTCGCGTGCTGCTTCGAAGCTCCGCAGGGCGCGGATGAATTGCGGCAGAAGATCGCCGAGGCGCCGCCGCTCAGCCGGCGCAGCAGGACAGTTGCTTCACGTCGTGCGTGAAGGTCTGGGCGCAGAGCTTCAGCCCCTCGACCATGGTCAGGTACGCAAACAGCTCGTTGGCCAGGTCGTCCACGCTCATCCGGTGGCGAATCGCGAGCGCCGCCGCCTGGATCACTTCACCGCCCTCGGGCGCCAGCACGTGAGCGCCGAGCAGCCGTCCGCCCTCGCGCGCCGCCACCAGCTTGATGAACCCGCGCGTGTCGAAGTTCGCGAGCGCGCGCGGCACGTTGTCCAATGTCAGCGTGCGACTCTCGGCCGCGATCCCCTGCGCCTCGGCTGCGCTCTCGCTCAGACCGACCACGGCGACCTGCGGGTCGGTGAATACCACCTCGGGGACCACGCTCAGGTCGAGTGTCGCCTCGCCGCCGGTCATGTTGACGCCCGCGCGGGTCCCGCCGGCAGCCGCTACGTAAACGTACTGCGGCTGATCCGTGCAATCGCCCGCGGCATAGATGTGCGGCGCGCTCGTACGCAGGCTCGCATCGACCGTGATCGTACCGCCGGCGGTCGTCGCCACGCCCGCTGCCTCGAGCCCCAGCCCCGCCGTATTCGGCGCACGCCCCGCGGCGACCAGCAACCTGTCGGCCACGATTTCGCCGTCCCGCGTGGCGAGCTCGAAACGACCCTCACGGTAGCCGACCGCACTCGGCACGGTGTGGGTGAGGACGCGGATGCCCTCGGCCTCGAACGCCGCGAGCACCCCGCTGCCGATGTCCGGGTCCCATCGTGACAGGAGGCTGCGGCGCGCGAGCACCGTGACCTCACTGCCGAGTCGTCGAAACGCCTGCGCGAGCTCGACGGCGACCACCGAGCCCCCGATCACCGCCAGGTGCTCGGGCAGTTCCTCGGCGACCAGCGCCTCGGTCGAGGTCCAGTACGGCACCTCGGCGAGACCCGCGATCGGCGGGATCGCCGGCGAGGCACCGGTCGCGATCAGCACGCGCTCCGCAGCCAGGCGGGTGGTGTCGCCGCCGTTGCCGCTCTCGACGACGACGGTGTGCGCATCGGCGAAGCGGGCGCGGCCCCGCAGCAGCGTGATGTTGGGGTTGGACTCGAGGATCTGCCGGTACTTTGCCTCGCGCAACTCGGCAACGCGCGCCTGCTGCTGGGCGACCAGTGCTGCGCGCTCGACCCGCGGGGTCTGGCGCGCCAGGCCCTCGAAGGGGTGCTCGCCCTGCAGGTGCGCGATGTGGGCCGCGCGGATCAGGATCTTCGACGGCACGCAGCCGACATTCACACAGGTGCCGCCGAGCGTGCCGGATTCCACGATCGTGACGCGCGCCCCCTCCTCCGCCGCCCGGATCGCGCCCGCAAACGCCGCCGAGCCGCTGCCCAGCACGACGACATGGGGTGCGCCGGATCCGCCGCGCACCCGCGTGCCGCCGTCGATCCCGTCGCCGACGCTCGCGCTGAAGCCCCGCGCCTCGACCGCGCGCACCAACTGCCCTACCGTTACGGTGCCGCTGGCCTGCACCCGCGCGAGGCGTTCGTGGAACGACACCTGCGCGACCACGCCCGGCAGCCCGTTCAGGGCCTCTTCGACGGTGCGCGCACAGTGATCGCAGGTCATGCCGCCGATGCTCAATGTCTGCGTATTCATCCGGGCTCCCTTGGCGCCAGTAGCTGTCCCTCGCACCACCCGGTCGGGCACCGAGCGGAGCGTTCGACATCAACAGGGTAAGCGCCGTACTACGGTACGGAGTCAAGCCCGGCGCCGGCCGTCAGGTGTCGGCCGTCACGAGTTGTCCAGGAGTTCTGCGGGTGATGCGGTGCCGGCGTGAGACATTCGCGCTTGGCTGTTCATGAGGCGCGAGGGTACGCCCGGTACCGCGGTACGAAAGCAAGTTGCGGGCGCCCACCTCCCCCGGCCCAGGTTGCCGAAGCGCGTCGAGCGGGTCGTTTCCGACACCCTGCAGCACACGGTCACGACGCCCGACCGGTGCCGTCGCACGCGCTACCTGCGTCGGGCCAGCGATTCGATCAAGGGGCACTCGGCGCTGTCGGCGCCCGCCTTGCAGGCTGCGATCAACTCATCGAGGGTCCGCGACATGGCCCGCAGGTCGGCGATCTTCTCGCGGATCGCGGCGCGCTTGTGCTCAGCGCGCAGGCGCACGTCCGCGCAGTGCCCCTCGCCGAGCTCCAGCAGCTCGCGGATCTCCTGGAGGCTGAACCCGAGTTCCTTGGCGCGGCGGATGAACACGATGCGCTCGAACACCTCGTCCGAGTAGCCGCGGAACCCGGCGGCCGGGCGCTCGGGAAGCTCGAGCAGCCCGACCCGCTGGTAGTAGCGAACGGTCTCGACGTTGACGCCGGCCTTGCGGGCGAGCTTGCCTATGGTCAGCGACGATTTCATCTGCGCAACCCCTCCCGATCCGACAGCGGCTGGCGCCCACCTCGACCTGGCGCCGGGGCGCCTCGGCGGCCGCGGGAATCCCACCCCCGGCCGAGGGTCTGTTCATACCAGCCGCGCGTTTCATCTCGTCGCGCCGGCGGGGCGCGAACCGCGTCACCGAAAACGGCCAGGATGGCGCTTGACTACGTACCATGGTACGGACCCTACACTACTCAGCCAGGTAGCCGAACTCAAGGAGAACCGACCATGGCGTCGACCGCCGACGAGGTGCAACCACCTCAGACCGAGAAACTGACCAGCGGGCGAACGCTGGCCGCGGGCGTCATTGCCGGCATCGGCGCGTCGGTGTGCTGTGTCGGGCCGTTCGCGCTGCTGCTGGCCGGCGTCAGCGGTGCGTGGATCGGCAATCTCGTGGCGCTCGAGCCCTACCGCCCGCTCTCCATCGGCGTCACCCTGGTGCTGCTCGCGCTGGCGTTTCGCCAGCTCTACCTCGTGCCGCGCGCCTGCGCGCCGGGAACGGCCTGTTCCCCCAGGACCTTGCGCCGTCAGCGGATCGTGTTCTGGGTGGTGAGCGCGTTCCTCGCGGTGCTGCTGCCGTTTCCCTGGTACGCGCCGCTGCTGCTGGCGTGATGCCTGACCGTTTACCCATGAAGGAGTGTCGATCGTGAGCAAGTTCCTGGCCGCCGCCGCCCTGGCGGCACTGATGAGCCTGTCGGCTTCGGCGCTGGCCGAGCCCAGGACCGTGTCCCTGTCGGTACCGGGGATGTACTGCGCGATGTGCCCGATCACCGTGCGCATGGCACTGGAGCAGGTTGCCGGCGTCGAGGAAGCAAAGGCCGACTTCGAGACCCGCACGGCGACGGTGACCTTCGACACCGACAAGACCACGGTGCAGGCGCTGGTCGAAGCCACCACCAACGCCGGCTATCCGTCGACGCTCGTCCCGTAACCTAACCGAGCTCGCATCGGGCTGAACGTCGTGTTCAAGCAACTGTGGGGCTCGTTGGGCAGCGCCGTCGCCGGCGCCTGCTGCCTCGGGTTCGCGCCGGTTCTGGCGGGCCTGTCGGCCGTCGGCGCCGGGTTCCTGATCAACGACCTGATCCTGGTGCCGCTGTTCGTGCTCGCGCTGGCATTTACGACCTGGTCGTTGCTGCGGGCGCGGCGGCAACACAGTCGAAACGGGCCACTGATCCTCGGCGCGGCCAGCGCGGTGGTGGCGTTCGTGGCGCTCTGGGTGCTGACGCCCCTGGCGTACCTGGCCCTCGCCGCGCTGGTCGGGGCCAGTGCCTGGGACATCTTGCTCGTGCGGCGCCCGCAACCGGGTGCGGCCGGGTCGGGTGCGACGGGTACCTCGCCGTGACCGGCACGCGTGACAGCGAATCGGGCCCTCGCAAGGGCTTCGGCGTCTGGGTGCTGCTTGCCGCCCTCACCTGCCCGTGCCACCTGCCACTGCTGGCCGTCGCGCTTTCGGGGACAGCCGTGGGTGCATGGCTGGCAGACCTCACGGGACTTGCGGCGGGACTGCTCGGCGCGCTGTTCCTGATCGCGCTGATCGGCGCCTGGCACCGTCGGGGCAGCGTGCTTGCAGCGCCCGACTCGGGTGCACTCGCATCGCGAGGCGATCGCGCCGACGGCGGTTGCCTCAACGGGCGCGATCGGCACACGCCCACCGACGTGCGGCGCGCGTCATGACTGCCCGACTGCTTCGCCGCTGCCCGACCGCGTCTGGGGCAGAATGTGCCGCAACACGGCCGAGTCCGCCTTGCAATCGCGAAACGCCCGCCACTCAGCCACCCGACGAAGGAACCAGCCGATGAACGAACCACCGGCTTTGGAAGACTACTGGCGCGCACTCGCCAACGCGCTGCCCGACTTCCCGCCCGCCCAGCAGCACCTTGCCGTAGCGCTGTATCGCGAACTCGCGCGCGGCGCACCCCTCACCGACGCGCAGCTCGCAACCGCGCTCGGTGTCACGTTGCCTGGCGCACGCGAGGCGTTGGCACAAGAACCGGTTCGAAGCTTCGTCTACCGACAAGAGGGCCGCATCGCCGGTTTCGGCGGGCTCGCCACCGCGCCCATGCACCACGAGTTCGTCGTCGAGGGACGTACGCTGTGGACATGGTGCGCGTGGGACAGCCTGTTCATCCCGGCGGTGCTGGGCGCAACGGCGGAGGTTTCTTCGCCCGATCCGCAGAGCGGCGAGCCCGTCCGACTCCGCGTGTCGCCGGGCGGCATCCTGCAGGTCGAACCTGTCGATT
>JBFJWO010000256.1:0-7303 GCA_041623575.1 Gammaproteobacteria bacterium | reverse complement strand
TTGTCCGTCACCATCGCGCTGCGCGAAGGGCAACCCTGGATGGCCTTCGGCACCCCGGGCGGCGACAAGCAGGACCAGTGGGCGCTGCACCTGTTCCTGCGCAAGGTCCATTTCGGGCATAACCTGCAACAGGCGATCGACGCGCCCGCTTTCCACACCGAGCATTTCCCGAGTTCGTTCTACCCGCGTGAGTACGTGCCCGGCAACCTGACCCTCGAAGGCCGGTTCGGCAAGGACCTGCGCGAGGACCTGCGCAGGCGCGGTCATCGCCTGGTCATCGACGACGACTGGTCGATCGGCCGTCTCTCGGCGGTGGCGCGCGAAGAAGGGCTGCTCAAGGGCGCCGCCAACCCGCGCTTCATGCAGGGTTACGCGATCGGGCGCTAGGCGGTTTCCAGCGGTCGCGCAAGTCGGTTCGCGCTGCCGACAGGCACTTCGCGAGCGCGTCACGAGCGACTCGGCACAAGTGGCAGTCCCGCCGGTCGTCCGCAGGCAGTGCCCGGTCGTGCACCGCGCGCGCCGGCCCGCTCGCGAAAACGGCGCGACCCATCGTTGCTTTACAGCGCATACGGCGTCTGCAACGATAGGCGCGATCCCGGCGCGGGCGACGTTCGCGACCGGGCCCGACCCCGGGCCGCACGGCGACAGACGATCGAATCGGTCGAACAAATCACGCGGCGTTCCACTGTGCAGCGCCCTCGCCGGGCGCCGGCAAAGCCCCGTGCAGGCTCGCGAACCCACCGAACGGAGGAAACGACGAGGATGAAAAGACTACTGATCACGCTGAGCGCGGTCGCCGCACTCGGACTGGCCGCCGGCGCGAACGCCAAGGACACGCTCGTTATCGACAACGTGCAGGAGCCCGCGTCGCTGGACCCGCACCGGCAGTGGAACCCCGACAGCTACACCGTCTATCGCAATATCTACGACAACCTCGTCACGCGTGACGCCGCCGGCAACGTCGTCGCCCAGGTGGCGAAGTCCTGGCGGGCGCTCAGCGACACCGTGGTGGAATTCCAGCTCCGCGACGACATCGCTTTTCACGACGGCACACCGCTCACCGCGCACGACGTGGTGTTCTCGGTCAAGCGCATCACCGACCCGGCTTTCAAGAGCCCGCAGCTCGGCCAGTTCAGCAAGATCGTCGGCGCGCGGGCAACCGGTGAGCACACCGTGGAGCTGACCACCGACGGGCCCTACCCCGTCCTGATGGCGCAACTCGTGAAGCTGTCGGTCGTCTCCCGGGACTACACCACGCGCGTCGGCGACGAGCGCCTGAACCTCGAGCCCATGGGCAGCGGCCCCTACCGGTTCGTGGAGTGGCGAAAAGGCGTGAAGGTCGTCCTCGCGCGCAACGAGAACTACTGGCACGGTACGCCGCCGTTCGCAACCGTCGAGTTCGCCGCGGTACCGGACACGGCGACGCGCATAGCCGACCTCAAGACCGGCAAGGCCGACCTGATCGTGGGCCTGAACCCGGACGACGCCCAGCAGCTCGCCGGCACCCGCGGGGTCGAAGTACGCGCCATCCCCACCGAACGGATCGGCTACTTCATGATGAACAACCAGGCCGGGCCCCTGACCGACAAGCGCGTGCGCCGCGCGCTGGCCCACGCCATCGACCGCCAGCTGATCATCGACGCGCTGCTCGGCGGGTTCTCGCAGGTCACCAACCAGCTCCTGACGCCGGCGCATTTCGGCTACATCGAAGGGCTCGAGTGGTACGCGTACGACCCGGCGCGTGCCAAGGCGCTGCTGGCCGAGGCGGGACACGGCGGCGGCCTCGAGATCGAGATCATCACCGCGCCGCCGTTCGACCAGCGCATCATCCAGGCAATTCAGCAGCAGCTCTCCGAGGTCGGCGTCACGCTCAAGATCTCGATGAGCGACATGGCGAGCTTCCTCAAGCGCCGCCGCGCCGATCCGCAGGGGTTCGGCGACACGGTGTTCGGGCGTTGGTCGTGTGCCTGCCAGGACGCCGACGGCGTGCTCTACGCCATGTTCCACTCCGGCAGCGTGTGGTCGAAGTACGCCAACCCCGCGCTCGACAAGCAACTCGAAGCCGGGCGCTCGACGCTGGACGAGAACCAGCGCCTGGCCGCGTATCGCGAGGCCCATCGGATCATCCGCGAGGAAGTGCCGTCCATTCCGCTCTACCAGGCCGCCGCGATCTACGGCGTCAAGCGTTCGCTGAAGTGGACGCCCACGGCCAACGAGAGCCTGTTCATCACGGACATGGCCTGGCAGGAGTGATCCAGGGCGGTTTCCGCCGGCCGCCCGGCGAACGCTCGCCGGGCGGCTGCGGCGCGAGTCGCTGACAACAAGGCGCCGGTGCCCTATTTCCTGCTAATGCGCAGCGCCCAAGCGGCGTTCGCGCTGTTCGGCGTGACGACGCTCGTGTTCCTGATCCTGCATTTGTCCGGCGACCCGGTGGCCTTGATGGTGCCCGAAGGCGCCACGGCGGCGGACATTGACCTGCTGCGCAAGCAATTCGGCTTCGATCGACCGCTGCCGGTGCAGTTCGTCGACTACCTCGCGGGCCTCGCCACCGGCGACTTCGGGATCTCCTACATCCAGAACACGCCGGTGCTCGGCATCGTCGCTTCGCGGCTGCCTTTCACCCTGCAACTGACGGCCGCCGCGCTGGCTATCGCGCTGCTGGTGGGCTTGCCGATCGGCGTCCTGGCCGCGCTCACCCGTGGGCGCTGGCCCGAGAAACCCGCCATGGCACTGGTGCTCGCGGCCCAGTCGATGCCGACCTTCTGGTCGGGAATCCTGTTGATCATGCTGTTCGCCGTCAACCTCGACTGGCTGCCATCCTCGGGCGCGGAACGACCCGAGTCCATCATTCTGCCCGCGGTGTGCCTGTCCGGCCTGACCATGGCGACCTTTGCACGCATCACCCGCAACGCCGTGGTGGAAGAGCTCGGCAAGGACTACGTGCGCGCGGCGTACGCGCGCGGCCAGACCCGGCTCGCCGTCGTGATGCGCCACATCCTGCGCAATGCGTCCATCCCGTTGATCTCGGTGATCTCGCTCGAACTCGCCAACATGCTGGCGGGGGCGGTGATCGTGGAGACGGTGTTTGCCTGGCCGGGCCTCGGCCTGCTCGCGGTGCAGGCGATTCAGGCCAACGATTTCGTGGTCGTGCAGGCGCTGGTCCTGCTGGGGTCGATTTTCTACATCGTCGCCAACCTGCTGGCCGACGTGCTCTACGGTGTGGTGGATCCGCGTATCAGGACACTCGGCAAGTGATCGTCGCGGGACGCGCGATCCCCACCGTCACGGCCGCGGCCGCCGCCCTGCTCGGGCTGTTCGTGCTGATCGCGCTCGGCGCGGCGCTGGTGGCGCCGTACGACCCGAATGCGCAGGACCTGTTCGCCCGCCTGAAACCGCCGGCGTCCGAGATTCGCGGCAAGGTCTACCTGCTGGGCACGGACGAGCTCGGCCGCGACCTGCTGAGCCGGATCATCTACGGCTCGCGCGTGTCGCTGCTGGTGGCGTTCGTGTCGGTGTGCGTTTCGCTGGTGCTCGGCACCGCGTTGGGCATGATGGCGGGCTATTTCCGCGGCTGGGTGGAAGTGGCGATCATGCGCACGGTCGACGTGGTCCTGTCGATCCCGGCGCTGCTGCTCGCGATCATCACGGTGATCGTGCTCGAGCCGGGCCTGCTGACACTGATCGCGGTGCTCGGCTTCACCCGCTGGCCACGCTACACGCGGGTCGCCTACGGGCAGACCTTGAGCGTCGCCACCCGGGGCTACGTCACGGCGGCCAAGTTCTACGGTGCCCGCCCGTTCTGGCTCATCCCGCGCCATATCCTGCCGAATATCCTCAACCCCCTGGTGGTCGTCGCCACGCTCGAGTTCGGGTTGATGATCCTGTTCGAGGCCGGGCTGTCGTTTCTCGGCCTCGGCATCCAGCCGCCCGCGGCGAGTTGGGGCGCGATGATGAACGTCGGGCGCAACTACCTGAACACGGCCTGGTGGATCGCCACCTATCCCGGGCTGTGCCTGTTCGTGCTGGTGCTGTGCGTGAACCTGCTGGGCGATCAACTGCGCGACCGCCTGGACCCGCACGACACGCGCAACTAGGATCGAACGAGGGGGAGAGGCTCATGAGCGAATTCGGTGCCGCCCGGGTGGTCGTGACCGGCGCCTGCGGCGTGTTCGGCCAGCGTATCGCCAGAGCGTTCGCGCAGGCCGGCGCGCGCGTGTGCCTCTCCGACAACCGCGCGCAAGCGCTGGACGCGACCCTCGCCGACCTCACCGGGGGCGGCCACATCGCGCACCTCACCGAACTGTCGGACGCGGCCTCGATCGACGGCCTGGTAGACGCCGTCGCCGGGGCCTTCGACGGGGTCGACGTGGTGGTCAACAACGCGGGCGTCTACCCCACGGGGCTGCTGCTCGAGCTGCCGGTGAGCGAGTGGGACCGTGTCTTCGCCGTCAACCTGCGCGCCCCGTTCCTGGTCGCCCGCGGCTTCGCGCGGTTGATGGTGGCGCGCGCGACGGGCGGCTCGATCATCAATATCGGCTCGGGCGCCGCGCGCAACATGCGCGCCGGCACCGTGCACTACTGCGTGTCCAAGACCGCGCTCGATCGCCTGACCAAGGGGCTCGCCATCGAGCTGGCGCCGTTCGACATTCGCGTCAACGCCGTCGAGCCGGGTTTCGCGCCCGGCAGCGAGGTCAGCCCCCTTTCGCAGGAGCACGTGCAGCGTGTGCTCTCCCACATCCCGCTCGGCCGCGCTTCGGGAGAGCGCGACGCGGCCGACGCGATACTGTTCCTGTGCTCGGCACAGGCCCGCTTCATCACCGGGGCGACCCTGAGCGTCGACGGGGGCAACTCGATCGGCGCCGCGGCCGAGTACCCCGACGACATCCGCGAGAGGCTGGACCGATGGCGAACGAGCTGACCCGCCACCCCCCGTACGAGTGGCCGCAGGGGCACCGCTGCGCCGTGGTGTTCTCGGCCGACGTCGACGCCGAGAGCCCGTTCATCTGGATGAACCGCGGCAAGCCCGTCACCACGCTGGGCGAGCTGGAGCAACGGCGTTTCGGCCCGCGCCGCGGCCTGCCGCGCCTGGTGGACCTGCTCGCCGAGTTCGGTGTCAGCGCCAGCTTCTACGTCCCCGGCGTGACCATGGAACGCTACCCGTGGATCACTCCGGGCCTGCTCGCGGCCGGGCACGAGGTGGGCCTGCACGGCTACCACCACGAACACATGCACACGCTGGACGACGACGGGTTCGGGCGCGTGATGGAACGCAGCCTGGCAATCTATCGCCAGCAGGGGGGATCGGTGCCGGCGGGGTTCCGCTCACCTTCGTGGGAGCTCGGCCCGCACCAGGTGGCGCTCCTGAAAGCGTCCGGCGTGGCCTACGACTCGTCGCTGATGGGCTGGGATCACCCCTACGAGATCGACGGGCTGCTCGAGATCCCGGTGCAGTGGTCGGTCGACGACGCGATCTACTTCCGCTATTTCGGCGGCGGGCGCGACACCGGGCCGCCGGCCAACCCGCTGCAGGTGCTCGAAAGCTGGACGATGGAGTTCGACGCCGTCGCCGCGACCGGTGGCCTGTTCATGATCACCGTGCATCCCTGGATGTCGGGCCGCGCGCAACGCACCGAGATGCTGCGCCGCCTGTTCGCGCACATCCGCTCGCGCGAGGGCGTGTGGTGGGCGACGAGCGCCGAGGTCGCCCGCTGGCACGAACGCTCCGCCAACGCCGGGCGTTTCCGTGCCGCGGCAGAGACGGTGGACACGGACATCTGAATGGCCGGCGCGCAACCTGCAGCGGGTACGCCGGCGCTCGACGTGCGTTCGCTGTCGGTCGCGATCCGTGACCAGGCGCTGGTCACCGACGTGAGCTTCACCGTTCCGCGCGGCGCGACCCTGGCGCTGGTCGGCGAATCCGGGTGCGGCAAGAGCATCACCGCCCTGACGCTCATCAACCTGCTCCCGGCTGGCGCCCGGCGCACGCACGGCTCCGTGCATCTCGGCGGCGACGACTTGAGCGCGCGGGACGAGGCCGCGTGGCGACGCATCCGCGGACGGCGCATCGGCATGATCTTCCAGGACCCGGCGAGCGCGCTGGACCCGCTGATGCCCGTGGGGCGCCAGATCGCCGAGGCGTTGAGCCTGCGCGGCATCACCGGGGCGCGCGCGCTGCGCGAAGCGGCGCGCGAGATGCTGAGCCACGTCGGCATCCCCAATCCGGAGCAGCGCCTGGCGCAATACCCCTACGAGCTGTCGGGCGGCATGTGCCAGCGGGTGATGATCGTCATCGCACTGGCGGCGCGCGCGGAACTGCTGATCGCGGACGAACCGACGACGGCGCTCGACGTCACCATCCAGGCGCAGATCCTGGCGCTGATGGAGACCCTGCAGGCCGAGACCGGCACGGCGATCCTGCTCATCACGCACGACATGGGCGTCGTCGCCGAGACCGCGCACACGCTCGCGGTCATGTATGCGGGCACGGTGGTGGAATACGGGCGCACGACGGATGTCCTCACGGCGCCGGCCCACCCCTACACCCGGTTGCTGCTGCGCTCCATCCCGACGCTGCAGGTGCGGCGCGGCGCCCGCCTGGACGTCATCGAGGGAACCGTGCCCGAGCCGGGCGACTGGCCGGGCGGTTGCAGGTTCGCCCCACGCTGCCCGCACGTCGTGCCTGCCTGCCGCGCGCAGCCACCGCCGATGACCGCGCTGGGCGCCGGGCGCGGGGCGGCCTGCCTGCGCATCGGCGAACTCGGTTGATGAACGACGAACCGCTGTTGCGCGTACGCGACCTGCGCGTGCATTTCCCGGTCCGCGGCTCGGTGCCGTGGAGCGCGCGCGCGACGGTGCGGGCGCTCGACGGCGTGGATCTCGATCTGGCGCACGGGGAGACCCTCGGCGTGGTCGGCGAGTCGGGTTGCGGCAAGACCACGCTGGGTGCCGCGATCCTCGGCCTGCAACGCTTCGACAGCGGCGAGATCCGCTTCGCCGGACGCACCCTGGGGCCGGATTCGCGCGCCGGCGAACGCGACGGGATGCAGGTGATATTCCAGGATCCCTTCGCCTCCCTCAACCCCAAACGCCGGGTGTGGAAAAGCGTCGGCGAGCCGATGCTCGTGCGCGGCGAGCGCCGAGGCGCGACGCGCGATCGCGTCGCCGAGATGTTCGCGGCGGTGGGGCTGCTGAGCGGCCACCTCGATCGGCTGCCGCACGAGTTCTCCGGCGGGCAGCGTCAGCGCCTCGCGATCGCCCGCGCACTGGTGCTGCGCCCGACGATGATCGTCTGCGACGAGCCCGT
>JBFJWO010000255.1:0-7310 GCA_041623575.1 Gammaproteobacteria bacterium | reverse complement strand
TCACTAGGTGGCCTGGAACACCCGACCGGGTACCGCCGGGCGAGTGGCTAGGATTCGAGTGCGAGGCCCGCGGGGCGCGCCGACGAGGGCGGCCGGGCGCGCGATGTTGCGCCGCAGCACGCGGCCCGCCGCGGCGCCCGCACGCGCCCGCGGCGCCACCCCGGAGGGTAACTGTGACGGCGGTCATTTTCTTGGCCGGGCCGATCGCGTAGAGTGCGCTCCCTGAAGCAGCGGGCGGCGGTCGGCGGACCGTGCCGGCAAGGGAGACCATGAGCCAGCAAGAGAGCAGCGACAAACTGCAGGCGGCGCGCGACTACCTGCACCAGCTGTTCACGCTCGACGAGCGGCGTGAACTGGAGGTGGCGATCGGCCTGATCGACCAGGAGCTGGCCGAGAGCGGCGCGCCGGCGGCACCGGCCGCGGGCGGCCGCCGGGCCATGCTGCCCGAGCCCGAAGACGAGCTGCTGACCCCCGAGGCTTTCGAAGAAAGCGAGCGCGCTCGCGTGCGTGACCGCGAACGCGAACGTCGCCGCCGGGCGCAGATGCAGCTCGAGCAGCTGACCGCCGAGCGCGTGCAGGCGTTGAAGTCCGACCTGCTGGCCTTCGAGGAGCAGCGCCTCGAAGCGCTCGATCGCAAGGACCGCGAGGTGGCCGAGATCGACACCGCGGTGCAGAATCTCGAAGCGCGCAGCAGCGGCGTCCAGCGTCGCCGCGAGCAGACCCTCAAAGACGAGCAGACGCTGCGCGACGAGCTGACCAAGCGGCAGAAGCTGATCCGCGAGGACGACAAGAGCCTGGAGGAGATCCGCGAGCACGTGGCGCGCCTGCGCCGCGAGCTGGAGGCGGCGACCAAGCGCGAGTCGGAACTCGTCGACAACCTGTCGCGCAACCAGCAACGGGTCAGGAACGAAGAAAGCGCGCTGGCGGAGATCCAGTTGCGGCGCACGCAGATGGACGAGAACGAGCGCCAGGCGGCGCAGGACCTCGAGGCGCTGCGCAAGCAGCGCGACGGCCTGCTGAAGGACTACACCGAGCAGTTCCGCGAACTCGAGGACACGTTCCTGCGCGCGCACTGGTCCAAGCCGCCGATCAGCGACGATCACTTGCGCGAATGCCTCAAGGCGAGCATCACCCTGCTCAACCAGGACGAGTCCACCGTGCGTGCGCGCATCCGCGACCTCGACCTCGGCGACAACCTGCAGGCCGTGCGGCCCGAGTTCGACGCTCCCGTGCTCGGCGAGTCGGCGCCGGAACCCGTCACCTCACACGCCTCGCTGCAGCAGTTCCTGAAGATCGTCAAAGCCTGAGGCGTTCGGCGCCGCGCGCGCCCGCCCCCTCGAACCTCCCTGCCGGTACTTGCGCCGCCGCGCTTGCGCTGAACCTTTGTCGGGGCGTACGGTCCTAGAGTGCACCGATTTGCCGGGAGACGAACTCTGGCAGCAGTTCCCCGTCCGATCGGCGAGGGAGGCGGCAGGAACGCTCGACGCGGGCCCGTACCGACTCCCGGTTTCGGCATCGAGGCGGTAGCCCGTGGCGGCCTACCGCAACGGCGGCGGACGCGGTCGGGGAACCACTACCGGCCCGGCCGGGTCCGCGACAAACCGGCGGCCACGGTGGTCGTCATTCGCACTTACAGGAGATCGTTACCGTTATGAAAAAGAGCACGCTCATGGCAACCGCCGCTATCAGCAGCCTGCTGGCCTTTGGTCTGACCGCTGCTGGCAACCAGGCACTCGCCCAGAAGAAGATGGAAAAGTGCTACGGGGTGGCCAAGGCCGGCAACAACGATTGCCAGACCGCCACCAGTTCGTGTGCCGGCACCTCCACCTCGGACGGCCAGAAGGACGCGTTCGTTTTGCTGCCGGCCGGTACCTGCGAGCGCCTCGTCGGCGGTATGACCAAGTCGGGCTGAGCCTTGCCGTCAGGCCAGCACGCTGTGCCCGCAAACCGCGTCCCGGCGTGCGCCGGGATCGGTTTGCGGGCCGCGCACTACCGTGAAATCGACCGCGACCGCCCGGCGCTCGGCTGGCTGGAGGCGCACGCCGAGAACTACTTCGGCGCCGGCGGCGCACCGCTGCACTACCTCGAGACACTGCGTGCCGACTACCCGTTGAGCCTGCACGGCGTCGGGCTCTCGCTCGGCTCCGGCGATCCCCTGAACGAACGCCACCTCGCGCGCCTCGCGGCGCTGGTCGAGCGCTTCGAGCCGGGCCTGGTCTCGGAGCACCTGAGCTGGAGCTCGGTGGACGGCGTGTACCTGAACGACCTGTTGCCGTTGCCCTTCACCGAAGAGGCACTCGCGCATTTCAGCGAACGCGTGGCACGCACCCAGGACGCGCTTGCCCGCCAGGTCCTGATCGAAAACCCCTCGGGCTACCTGGCGTTCGATGCTTCGCACATTCCCGAGCCGCAGTTCCTGGCGGCGCTCGCCGAGCGTACCGGGTGCGGCCTGCTGCTGGACGTGAACAACGTCTACGTTTCCGCCCACAACCTCGGTTGGGATGCGCGCGGCTACATTGACGCCGTGCCGGCCGGGGCCGTCGGTGAGATCCACCTGGCGGGCCACGCGATCAACCCGGTCGAAGGTGCCGGCGAGGTCCTGATCGACGACCACGGCGCGCCGGTGTGCGAGGAGGTCTGGGCGCTGTTCGAATACACGCTCGAGCGCATCGGACGCCGCCCGGTGCTGATCGAGTGGGATACGCGTATCCCGTCGCTCTCCACCCTCGTGGCGCAGGCCCGGCGCGCGGACGCCCTGCTCGAACGCGACGACAGTGCCCGGGTTGCTTGAGCAGCAGCAGGCTTTCCTGCGCCACCTGCTGGACCCGGAGGACGGGACCGTGCTGGGGCAGGTGATCAGCGACCGCCTGTCGGCGCGCCAGCGCCTCGCGATCCACCGCAACAATACTTTCATCACCCTGCGCGAGAGCCTGGCGGCGCTCTACCCGGTAGTGCAGCGACTGGTCGGCGAGGCGTTCTTCGCCGACCTCGCGCGCGGGTTCGTGGCCGCGCACCCCAGCCGCAGCGGCAACCTGCACGACTTCGGCGCGCGCTTGAGCGACTACGTGCGCCAGGAGCCGAGGCTCGCCTCGTTGCCTTACCTCGGCGACGTCGCCGCGCTCGAGTGGGCATGGCACGTCGCCTACCACGGGCCCCACGCCGAGCCCATGGACCTGGCGCGGCTGAGCGCGGTGCCGGGAGAGCGCTTCGCGCAGTTGCGCCTGGTGTTGCACCCCGGTGCCAGCGTGCTGGCGTCGCGATTCCCGGTGCTCACCATCTGGAAGGCACACCAGGTGCCGGACCCGCCGGTGGTGGACCTGGACGCGGGCGGCGAGCAGGTGCTGGTGATCCGGCCCGCGCTAGAGGTGGAACTGCATGGGCTCGGGGCGGCGGACTACCGCTTTCTCGACGCCTGCGCGGGCGGCGCGACCCTCGAGCAGGCCGCCGAGGCGGTCCTCGCCGGGGACGCGGCGTTCGACCTGCAGGAGAGCCTGCTGGGGTTTTTCGCCGCCGGCCTGATCACCGGGGTCACGCTCGATGCGGCGAGCGCAGCCGTCGAGCCCGGATCGCTTAACACGCCGTCGGGTGCGCACTAGACTCCGCGCACAACAACAAGATGCCGAAGCCGAGGGAGGAGCGCATGTCCGTAACGCAAGGCGCCAGAAGTCTTGTCCAGGGGGTCATCGACGGGCTCGAGTGGCTCAGCCCGATCGCCGATCTGGGGCTGCGGCTGTGGGTGGCGTGGGTGTTCTGGAAGGCGGGTCAGACCAAGATCGCCAACTGGGACTCGACGCTGTTTCTTTTCGAGTACGAGTACGCCGTGCCGCTGTTGTCGCCCGAGGTGGCGGCGCTGCTCGGCACCGCTGTCGAGTTGAGCATGCCGGTGTTGCTGGCCGTCGGCCTGGCGACCCGGTTCAGCGCCTTCGTGCTGTTCGTGTTCAATATCGTGGCCGTGATCTCCTACCCCAGCCTCAACCCGGCCGGCGTCCAGGACCACCAGATCTGGGGCCTGATGCTGCTGGTCACCCTGCTGCACGGGCCCGGCAAGCTGTCCCTGGACCATCTCATCCGCCGCCGGTTCTGGGACTGACTCGGGTGGCGCCTCAGGCCGTGTTCGGGCGCGCCCCGAGCACGATGCTGGCGGCGTGCAGCGCGCGCGCCACGGCCGCCGCGGTGGCGTAGCGCGCGGACGGTTTCTTCGCCAGCAGGCGATTGACGATCGGCTGGAAGGCATGCAGCCCGCCGGGCAGTTCGGGGATGGGCTTGCGCAGGTGCCCGTAGAGCACCTCGGAGATCGTGTTGCCCACGTAGGGACACTCGCCGGTCAGCATCTCGAAGAACACGATGCCGAGCGCGTACAGATCGGCGCGCCGGTCGAGCGGGCGCCCGGTGGCCTGCTCGGGGCTCATGTAGTGAGGCGTGCCGAGCGCATGGTCCTTGAGCGTGTAGTTGCGGTTGATCAACGCGTGGCGAGCGGCGCCGAAGTCGATCAGCACCGCGGTCTTCTCGTCGCGGTAGAGCACGTTGGCCGTCTTCACGTCCAGGTGCATGATGTCGTTGTCGTGCAGGTGCTGCAGCGCGGCGGCCAGCTGCGTCACGCTGCGCAGCGTGCGGACCAGCGGCAGGCGGCGGCGCAGCAGCGACTGCAGCGACCCGCCGGCGAGGAACTCCATCACGTAGTAGGCCGCGCCCGAGGATAGCCCCTGCTCGTGCACGGTGACGATGTTGCGGTGGTGCTGGGTGGTGGCGATCCGGCACTCCTGCAGGAAACGTTTCACCAGGCGCTCGTTGCCCGTGTCGGCGAGGAACTTCAGCACGAACTGCTGGTTGGTGCGGGCGCTGCGCACCAGCAGCACGCTGCTCTCGTTGGTGACGCTCAGCGTGCGCACCGGCTGGTAGCCCTTGATGGCGAGCTCGGGCGGCAGCAACGCATCGGCCTCGGGCAGGGCGTCCTCGCCGCGCCGCACGTGATACCTGAGCACGCGTTTGACGCTGGCGGTGAGCTGCGTCTTGTCGAGCGTGTGCGGATCGAGGAACTCGAACGCGCCGACGTTCTCGCGCTCGATGGCGGGCACGTGGGCGGTCTCGGCGAGAATCACCACGCCGCTGCGCCCCAGGCCTCTGTCGTTGAGGCTGCTCAGGAACTCGAGCTCGTCGCGGTCCCCGGCCCGGCACTGCACCAGCAGCAGCTGGTAGGCGTCGGAGCGAATGTCCCACACCGTCTGGTTGTCCCGCAGGTCGCGGCGTTCGGTGAAGGCCGCGTTCGGGAAGGCGTGCTCCAGCGTCGCCCGCAGGCGGGCGCGCAGGCGCGCGTCGGTGGCGACCAGCAGGCCGCGGGTGAACGTCGGCTTGCTGCGCGTCACGCCGGCTCGCTCAGCAGCGCGGTGATGGCCATGGCGGTGGCCAGGGCCCGGCGCCCGTCACCGCCGCTGACCACCGGTGGCGTCGCACCGCGCACGGCGCCCAGGAAGGCCTCGATCTCCGCCAGGATGGCGTCACCCTCGCCGAACTCGTACTGCTCGCCGACGATCTCGGGGATGCCCGGGTACATCTCCCTGCTGCCCTTGCCGTGGACCGACAATGCCCGGTTCTGGAAGTCCACCGAGAAACAGGCGTCGCGCTGGAAGAACCGCATCTTGCGCTCGGCCTTGACCGCAACCCGGCTGGCGGTGACGTTGGCGACGCAACCGCCGGCGAACTGGAGCCGTGCGTTGGCGATGTCGGTCCCGTTGGACAACACCCGCGTGCCGACCGCGTGGATCTGGGCCACGTCCTCGCGCAGCACGTTCAGGATGATGTCGATGTCGTGAATCATCAGGTCGAGGACCACGTTGACGTCGGTGCCGCGCGGGTTGAAGGGCGCGAGGCGATGCGACTCGATGAACAGCGGCCGATCCAGGCGATCCTGAATCGCCAGCAACGCGGCGTTGAAGCGCTCGAGGTGCCCGACCTGCAGCACCCGCCCGGCGACCTCGGCGGCGGCGATCAACCCGTCGGCCTGTGCGACCGTGGCGGTGATCGGCTTTTCCACCAGCACGTGGGCACCCGCTTCGAGAAAGGCGAGCGCGATCTCGTGGTGCACGGTGGTCGGCGCCGCTATACTGACCGCCTCGACGCGGCCCAGCAGCTGGCGATAGTCGCCGACGCTGTCGCAACCCACTTCGGCAGCCACCGCCGCCGCCCGCCCGGCATCGACGTCGGCCACCGCCAGCAGCCGGCAGCCCGGCAGCCTGGCGTACTTCTGCGCGTGGAAACGACCGAGGTAGCCGACGCCGACGACGGCCGTGGTGACGGGCTGCATAGGCAATAAAAGTCCGCTGTCTGGCGGGCGATCCGCGGCGCCTCACGACGGCCGCCGGGATCGCTGACTCGCGGGCGTGTGCCGAACTCGCCGGTGTGGGGCTTGGCGCGCATTGTAGTCCAAAAAAAGTCGCGGAATGGATCACTCATTGACCGTCGAATCCGAGGCCGGCGTTGACGAAGCCGGGCGCGGCCCCCTGGCCGGCCCGGTGGTGGCGGCGGCCGTCATCCTGGCGCCCGGCATCGACATCGAAGGGCTCGCCGACAGCAAGACGCTGAGCCGCGCCCGGCGCGAGCGCCTGGCCGCGGAAATCCGCCGCGACGCGCTGGCCTGGGGCGTGGCCTGCGCCAGCGCCGCGGAGATCGATCGCCTGAACGTGCTGCAGGCGAGCCTGCTGGCCATGCGCCGCGCGCTGGCACGCCTCGGGGTGATGCCGGCGCTGGCGCTGATCGACGGCCGTCACTGCCCGCGCCTCGCTCTGCCGGTGCGCGCAGTGGTGGACGGCGACGCCCGCGTGCCGTCGATCGGCGCCGCCTCGATTCTCGCCAAGGTCTACCGCGATCACCTGATGCTGCGACTCGACCGCCGCTACCCGGAGTACGGCTTTGCCCGCCACAAGGGCTACGCGACCGCCTCGCACCTGCGCGCGTTGCGCCGTTTCGGGGCGTGCCCGCTGCACCGGCGCAGTTTCGCGCCCGTGCGCGAAGTGCTGCTGCAGCCGTCGCTGCCGGGGCTGGAGCCCGACGGAGCACCGGTGACGTGAGTGAGCCGTCGTTGCCGGGGCTGGATCCCGACGGGGTGGGTACGCCGTGAGCCAACCCTCGTTCGTCCATCTGCACCTGCACACCGAGTACTCGCTGGTGGACGGCATCGTGCGCATCGGGGAATTGCTGCCGCGCGTCAAGGCGACGGGCATGCCGGCGGTGGCCGTCACCGACCAGGGCAACCTGTTCGCGATGGTCAAGTTCTATCGCGCGGCGCTGGCCGCCGGCGTCAAGCCGGTGATCGG
>JBFJWO010000254.1:0-7354 GCA_041623575.1 Gammaproteobacteria bacterium | reverse complement strand
CCGGCGTCAGCGCCGCCGGGCCATCGCGCATCTCACGGCGCTGGACGACCGGTTGCTGGCCGACATCGGCATCACCCGCCCGGACATCGCCAGTGCCGTGCTGGGTCGCCAGCTGCACGAATTCGGCGCGCTGCCGGCCGCGCGTGTCGACTGGGATGCCCCCGAGCGGTTGCGCGCCGCGAATCGGTCGGTCTTCGCCGACGCCGCCTGAACGACGGGAGCGGGAGCCCGGCGCGCCGGGCTCCCGCGGCGCTCACTGCTCGCGGTGGTAGTAGTCGTACTTGGAGAGCAGTTCCTGGGTGAAGCCCCAGGCTTCGGCGTAGGACAGGGTGTTCTGCTCCGGGAAGATGATGCGGATATAGAGGCGCTCCGGGAAGCGGTCGCGCAGTGCCGTCAACTGCTGGTGCATCTGCGCCAGCGAGACGTTTCGAAACTCCGGGTCCGTCGGTTCGCGCATGGCGATGAACGCCTGCCCCTCGCTCTTTGCGTAGCGGACCTCGACGACGTACTTGCCGGTGGCGGTCCGTGCCGGTTTTATCAACTTGTTGTAGCGCACCGTGAGGTTGTCGTAGTCGCCGACCAGGCTCTCGTAGCGGGCGGCCACCTCGGTCACGCGCTGTTCGCTGTCGGCTAGCTGCGCCTGCTGCGCACTGAAGCGCTCGCGCAGCTGGTCGAGCTCGGCCCGGCTGATCTGCACCTGGCGTTCGAGGTCCGCCGAACGGCGGCGTTCCGCGGCCGCCTGTTCGCGGCTCTCGGCGAGCTGGCGCGTGGTGTTGCCGAGGTCGCTGCGGGTCTGCGTGAGCTCCTCGCGCGTGCGCCCCAGGACCGTGCGGGTCTCGGTGAGCTCGCTGCGTGCCCGGGTCAGTTCGGTGCGCGTCGTCGTCAGCTCGGTGCGCGTGCTCGCCAGGTCGGTGCGCGTCTGGTCCAGTTCCGCGCGCGTGCGGGTGAGATCGCCGCGCGTCTGCTCGAGATCGGCGCGCGCTTCGATCAGCTCGCTGCCGGTGCGCTCGAGCTGCTCGCGGGTGCGGGTGAGCTCCTGGCGCGTCTCGGCCAGCGTGCCGGTGGTGCTCGCCAGCTCCTCGCGGGTACGCTCGAGGTCGCGGCCGGTGTCGGCGAGGGTGGCTCGCGTTCGATCCAGCTCGCTGCGCGCCGCCGCCAGCGTCTCGCGGGTGGCGCTCAGCTCTTCGCGGGTCGTGGCGAGTTGCCGCGCGGTCTCGGCCTGCGCGGCGCGCGCCTGTTGCAGCTCGGCGCCGGTGTCGGCGAGCCGGGTGCGCGTCGCCGCCAGCTCCTCGCGCGTGCTCGCGAGCTGCTCCACCAGCTGGCTCAGCTCGACCCGGGTCTCGGCAAGGTCCTCGCGGGTGCTCTCGTAGTCCTGCTGCAACCCGGCGAACTGGCGGGTCAGCAGCGCCAGTTTCTCATCGAGGGTGAGCTTGGACTCGGTTTCCTGCTGCAGCGCCTGCTGCAGGCGCTCCTGCGAGGCGTCGAGCTCAGCGATCTGCGCGCTCTGCGCCTGCACCTGCGCCTGGGTGCGGCGGGTGCTCTGCTCCGAGCGCATGAGCTCGAGCAGCAGCACCGAAATGCGCTTGTTCGCTTCCTCGAGCTGCTCCTCGACGGTCTTCTTGGCTTCGCTGGTCGCCTCGGCCAGCTCGCGCGCCTGCTGCTCGGCGGCCACGGTGCGCGTGATCTGCTTGATCAGCTCCCAGTTGCGCAGGATCAGCACGCTGGTGGTGATCAGGAAGATCATCACCACCACCGCCATGATGTCGGTGAACGACGGCCAGAAGCTGTCGTCGCCCTCGCCGGCGCTGTGGTTGAGCCGCAGGTCGGCGAAAGTGCTCACTGCGCCTCGTCGTCCGGCAGCCGGAAACCGTCGCGCAGCAGCTTGCGCATGGAGCTCAGCCGCCCGGCGATGTTGGCCAGGTAGTAGGCCTGGCCCTCGACCAGTTCGTGCACCTGCTCCTCGAGCTTGTGCTGGTCGCGCTGGGCGGCCTGCATGTTCTCGGTCACCTCGCGCAGGGCGTAGACGAGATCCGCCACCTCGCTGACGATGCTCTCCGGGCGCGTCTCGAAGCGCGGGATGAGGTGCAGGGTGGAGATCTCCTCGACGCCGCTGATCAGCTGGGTCTGCACGTCGGCGAGCTTGAGGAAGAAGTAGCCGAACAGCAGGTAGCAGACGATCGCGGTGATGGTGGTGGACAGCGCCGTCGACATGCCGTGCACGACCAGCCCGATGCTGGTCGCGTCGTCGCTGTTCTGCAGCAGGTTGGATGCGCCCAGCAGCGCGATGGACAGCGAGACGATGGTGCCGAACACGCCGGTCAGGATGAGGATGTTGTTGATGTACTTGGGCACGCTGGTGCGCGTGCTTTCGTTCGCCACCAGGGTCGCGGCGAGCGCGCCGTGGTTGATCGGCGCCCGCTGCTGGTTCATCAGCAGCAGCGCGTCGTAGCGCTGGTGGATGAGCGAGTCCTTGTCCACCCCGTCGGTCAGCTCGGGCAGCCGGCTCTGGATGTTGGCCAAGAACACCCCGAGCGCGCGTTCCTCGCGGGCGTAGCGCAGCAGCAGCGAGATGATCTGAAAGGCGCCCAGCGCGAACAGCCCCACGATCGTGCCGTTGACCACGTAGCCGGTAGCGGTGATCTGGTTGCGGAAATAGATTCCGCTGATCAGGTCCAGGTTGACCAGGATCAACGCGATGACGGCCACCGCCGCGATCACCATGCGGATCAGCACCCGCTGGCTGGATTTGATATCGATCGAGGCCACCGGCTGCGGCTGCAGCTCGGCGATGGATTTTACGGCCATATCGTAGGTTACCTGTGGGCTGGTCGGGGTTGGGCCAGGGCCAGTTGCTCGCAGCGCTCCCGGATACCGCGCGCCCGCCCCCGCGGGCACGCGAACGCGCAAGTATATACGACCCGCCCGCGCTGTGCCGCCCGCAACGGGGTGTCGGGCCGGGCGCCACGCGCAACCGCGAGGTCAAACCGTGTATCCTTGCGCGCCTCGCGAACAGCCCGGAGGCCGCCCGAAATGCCACGCAATGCCCAGGTGGAGCGCGCGACGCTCGAGACCCGGATCAGCGTGACGCTGGATCTCGACGGCGAGGGCCGCGCCAGCCTCGACACCGGCGTGCCGTTCCTCGAGCACATGCTCGAGCAGGTCGCGCGCCACGGGCTGCTGGACCTCGCCGTGAAGGCCGAGGGCGACCTGCACATCGACGCCCATCACACCGTCGAGGACGTGGGCATCACCCTCGGGCAGGCACTGGCCCGGTCGTTGGGCGACAAGCGCGGGATCAGCCGCTACGGGCACGCCTACGTGCCCCTCGACGAGGCCCTGAGCCGGGTCGTCATCGACTTCTCCGGGCGTCCCGGGCTCACCTACAACGTGACGCTGGCGCGCCCGCGGGTGGGTGATTTCGACGTCGACCTGGTCTACGAGTTCTTCCAGGGGTTCGTCAACCACGCGCTCGCCACGGTGCACATCGACACGATCCGCGGGCGCAATGCCCACCACATCATCGAGACCGTGTTCAAGGCCTTCGGGCGAGCGCTGCGCATGGCGGTCACCCCCGACCCGCGCGCCGCCGGGGCAATGCCCTCGACCAAGGGCTCGCTGTAGCTCGCGCCCGGCGATGGCGACGATCGCGGTCATCGACTATGGCATGGGCAACCTGCGCTCGGTGGCGAAGGCCCTCGAACGCGTCGCCGCCCCGGGGACGCGGGTCGCCGTCAGCGCCGACCCGCAACTGATCGGCAACGCCGAGCGCGTGGTGATGCCGGGGCAGGGCGCCGCCCGCGAGTGCATGCGTGCGCTGGGCGAGCGCGGCCTGAGCGACGTGGTTGGCGAGGTCCTCGCCGCGCGCCCGTTCCTCGGCATCTGCATGGGCCTGCAGGTGCTCATGGAGAGGAGCGACGAGAACGGCGGTGTCGAGTGCCTCGGCTGGTTCGAGGGCGCGGTGCACGCCTTCGCCGATGCACCGGGCGCCGGCGCGGGCCTGAAGATCCCGCACATGGGCTGGAACAATGTCCTGCGCCAGCGGCCCCACCCGCTGTTCGACGGGATCGCCGACGGGGCGCGGTTCTACTTCGTGCACAGCTACTACGTGGCGCCGGGCGACCCCGGCGCCAGCGTCGCCCGCGCCGACTACGGGCTGGCGTTCAGCGCGGCGCTGGCCCGCGACAACGTCTTCGCCTGCCAGTTCCACCCGGAGAAGAGCGCCGCTGACGGCCTGCGCCTGCTCGCCAATTTCGTCGCGTGGGACGGCTCGTGCTGATCATCCCCGCCATCGACCTGAAAGAGGGCCAGTGCGTGCGCCTGCGCCAGGGGCGCATGGAGGAGGCGACCGTGTTCGGCGACGACCCGGTGGCGATGGCCGGGCGCTGGGTCGGCGAGGGCGCGCGGCGCCTGCACATCGTCGACCTCGACGGGGCGTTCGCCGGCGGCCCGCGCAACGCCGAGGCGATCGCCGCGGTGTGCGCCGCCTACCCGGACCTGCCGGTGCAGCTCGGCGGCGGCATCCGCGACCTCCCCACCATCGCGCGCTACCTCGACGCCGGGGTCGAATTCGTCATCGTCGGCACCCAGGCGGTGCGCGAGCCGGCGTTCGTCGGCGAGGCGGCGGCCGCCTTCCCCGGCCGCGTGATGGTCGGCCTCGACGCGCGCGACGGGCGGGTGGCGGTGGCCGGCTGGGCCGAGGACAGCGAGCTCGGCGCCCTCGACCTCGCCCGCCGTTTCGAGGACCAGGGCGTGGCCGCCATCGTCTATACCGATATCGCCCGCGACGGCATGCTGCAGGGTGTGAACGCGCGCGCGACCGCCGAGCTCGCGGGTGCCATCCGCATCCCCGTGATTGCCTCGGGCGGCGTCAGCAGCGCGGCCGACATCGAGCGCCTGCTGCAAGCCTCCGCGCAGGGCATCGCCGGCGCCATCGTCGGGCGCGCGCTCTACGAAGGCGCGCTGGACCTCGCGAGCGCGCAGGCGCTGGCCGATGCCGGGGCCCCGCCGTGAGCCTGGCCAAGCGGGTCATCCCGTGCCTGGACGTCGATGCCGGGCGGGTCGTCAAGGGCGTGAAGTTCGTCGACATCCGCGATGCCGGCGACCCGGTGGAGATCGCCCGGCGCTACGACCGCGAGGGCGCCGACGAGCTGACCTTCCTCGACATCACGGCCAGCTCCGACGAGCGCGAGACCCTGGTCCACGTGGTGGAGCAGGTTGCCGCCGAGGTGTTCATCCCGTTGACCGTGGGCGGCGGGATACGCACCTTCGCCGACATCCGCCGGATGCTCAACGCGGGCGCCGACAAGGTGTCGATCAATACCGCCGCGGTGGTCGACCCGACACTGGTGGCCGAGGCGGCCGCGCGCGTCGGCTCGCAATGCATCGTAGTGGCCATCGACGCCAAGCGCACCGGCGCCGCCCGCTGGGAGGTCTTCACCCACGGCGGGCGCAGGGCGAGCGGTATCGACGCGCTGGAATGGGCGGCCAGGATGGCCGACCTCGGCGCCGGCGAACTGCTGCTCACCAGCATGGACCGCGACGGCACCCGCATGGGCTTCGATCTCGAGCTCACCCGCGCGGTGGTCGACGCGGTGCCGGTGCCGGTGATCGCCTCGGGCGGGGTCGGGAACCTGGAGCACCTGTGCGCCGGCGTGACCGAGGGCGGCGCCGACGCGGTGCTCGCGGCGAGCATTTTTCACTTCGGCGAGTTCAGCATCGCCGAGGCCAAGCAGCGCATGGCCGACGCCGGCATCGAGGTGCGCCGGTGACCTGTTTCTCCGCCGGCGGGTCGGGCCGGACGCGCGCGCCCTTGTGCTAAGCTATGGCGTTTGGCGCGGTGCGGAGCGCTCATGAGCGAAGCCTGGCTCGACGCGGTCAAATGGGACGCCACCGGTCTGGTGCCGGTCATCGCCCAGGACGCCGGCAGCGGGCGCGTGCTGATGGTGGCCTGGATGAACCGCGAGGCGCTCGCGGCCACCCGGGCGCGCGGCGAAGCTGTCTACTGGTCGCGCTCGCGCGGTGCCCTCTGGCACAAGGGCGAGTCCTCGGGGCACGTGCAGCGCGTGCGCGAGATCCGCGCCGACTGCGACCGCGACGTGCTGCTGCTGAGGGTCGAGCAGGCGGGCGGTATCGCCTGCCACACGGGCCGCGAGAGCTGCTTTTTCCGCCGCCTGCAGGACGGCGACTGGCGTGACGTCGAACCGGTGCTGAAATCGCCGGACGAGATCTACGGGTGAGCGAGGTGCTGCGCCGCCTCGGCGAGGTGCTCGAGCAGCGCAAGGGCGCCGACCCGCAGACCTCGTACGTCGCGCAGTTGTACTCGCGCGGGCGTACGGCGATTCTGCAGAAGATCGGCGAGGAGGCGACCGAGACGATCCTGGCGGCGACCGGCGACGATGACCGGGCGGTCGTTAACGAAACGGCCGATCTGTGGTTTCATTCGCTGGTCATGCTGGCGGAGCGGGGCCTCACGGCCGACGACGTGCTGGGCGAACTGGAGCGCAGATTCGGGTTGTCGGGCGTGCAGGAGAAGGCTGCGCGCACGCGCACTGAGACGAACACAAGCGAGACGCCCCGGTAGCGGGGGAGAGGAATCATGGGAATTAGCATCTGGCAACTGTTGATCATCCTGGCCATCGTGCTGGTGTTGTTCGGCGCCAAACGGCTGCGCAATCTCGGCAGCGATCTCGGCACGGCCGTCAAGGGCTTCAAGACCTCCATGAAAGAGGAGGAGACCAAGCCCGCGGAGGAAGAGCCGCCGGCGGAGAAGATCGAGGAGACGCAGGAGGCCCGGGTCATCAACGGCGAGGTCGCCTCTCGCGACAACGAGAAAGTATAGGAAAGCGTTGCGCAAGGGCCGTTCCGCCCCCCACCGCGCCGGGTCCGGCGCATGTCCACTGGCGGCAACCGCCGATCGGGCGCCCGGCTTTGCGCGGGGCGCGCCCGCCGGTGCCGTAGAGCCTCGAGGGGCGCGCCTGCGCGCGCCGGCCTCGTAACGGCGGTGTACTGATGTTCGACGTCGGTTTCTGGGAACTGGCGCTGATCGGCGTGGTCGGCCTGCTGGTGGTCGGCCCGGAACGCCTGCCGGGCGTGGCCCGTACCATCGGACGCTGGGTGGGCCAGGCGCAGCGCATGGTGCGCTCGGTCCGCTCCGACATCGAGCGCGAGCTCGAGACCGAGAACCTGCGCAACATGCTCAACCAGCAGGAAGAGCAGATCAAGGAACTCAAGGGGATCGTCGAGGACGTGCGCGACGACGCCGAGGCGACCGTGGGCGGGGCCTCGCTCAGCGACGAGTTCGCTCGCATGCAGCAGCAGTTCGACGGCGAGCGCCGTGAGGCGCCCGACCCGCCGG
>JBFJWO010000253.1:0-7377 GCA_041623575.1 Gammaproteobacteria bacterium | reverse complement strand
CTCGGGGTTTGATCGCGGACCTGGCGGGCAGCCCTCGGGGCCGGCAGGTCCGGCCCGAACACCACACCGGGCGGCGTCAGCAGGCGGTCCGCGCGGCTGCGGGCGCTCGATCGCCGCAGCCTGGTGTACGAGGGCGACACCCTGATCACCGGCAGCGCGGGCATCGCGCAGGTGCGCATGCGCGACGGCGCGCTGCTGTCGCTGCGCAAGGGCACGGAATTTCGCATCGAGGAGTTCCGCTTCGAGGAAGCGCAGGCCGAACAGGACGCCGGGCGTGGCTTTTTCGCCCTGCTGCGGGGCGGTTTCAGGACCATCACCGGCCTCCTCGGCCGGCGCAACCGCCAGAACTACCGGGTCAGCACGCCGGTGGCCACCATCGGCATTCGCGGCACGCACTACGGGCTGCGCCTGTGCCAGGGCGGCGACTGTGCCGCCGAAGGGGTCGAGGAGGACGGTCTCTACGGCGGGGTGGTCGACGGCAGTATCAGCGCCGACAACCAGGCCGGGCCGAGCGTGTTCGGCAACGACGAGTATTTCCACGTGGCGAGCGCCGGCAGCCGCGCGGACAGCCTGCTGACGCCGCCCGGCGTGGTGTTCGGGCCGGACCTGCCGGCGCCGGCCGCCGCACCCGGCGCCGACGCGCAGGCGCGCCTGCAGCGCAACCTGCGCCAGCTGCGCACCGCGTTGAGCAGCCAGGCACCGGAGGCGGCGCTTCTCGACTTCCTGAACCGACAGGTGCTGCTGGAACGCGCGGTGCTGAACAACCGCACCACCGACGACCCGCGCGTGCGGGTGATCATCGACCAGTTGCAGCAGTTCCTGGCCGACCTCGGCGCGAGCGGCGGGCGCGTGGAGAGCAACTCCGCGCTGGCGCTGGCGATGCTGCTGGAGTCGCCCGTCGACGACAGCTTCGTGCCGCTGGTGCTCGGCGTGCGCACGGACGGCGACCCGGCCCCGACCGAGAACCTCACGGTCGTCGACGCGGCCGGCAGCCCGATCTATTCGCAGCAGGTGCAGACGGGTAATTGCGCGGACGCCGTGTGTACCGTGAACGCCATCGGCGCGACCCCGACCGCAACCGGCGCCGACGCCGCGCTGGGCGTGCGCTGGGGGCGCTGGGACGACAACTGGTCGCTGCGCGTCTCGGGGCTCGGCCAGGAGGAGGCGGGCAGCGCCCACTTCATGATGGCCTCCAACATCACCTCCCCGGCCGAACTCGGCCTGCGCAACGCGACCCAGGCGTTCTACACGGTGCCGCTCGGCGGTACCGCGCCGACCAGCCAGAACGGCGATGCCGGCGTGCTGAACAGCCTCATCGTGGAAGTCGATTTCGGCGCCCAGCAGGTCGTCGGCTACGACCTGAACATCACGACGGCGGATACTGTCGGCACCATCACGGCCGGTATCGCCGGCAACCAGCGGGTCGACTTCGGTCCGGCGGCCGCCGGTGAGATCACCCTGCTCGGCAGCTGCAGCGGCGGCGAATGCGGCAATCTGGCCGGCGTCAGCGGGCGGGCCAGCACGGTTTTCGTCGGCGACGGCGCCGAGGCACTGATGAGCGCCTATGGCCTGCGCGGCGTCGGTGACGATGGGAACTTCGGCTACACCGGCACCGCGCTGGTCGGCGAAGAGGGCAGCATCCGTCAGGAGTAGCCGCGCAACGCGCGCGCCCGCCGCACGGCGGGTGCGCACGCGTCTGCGAATCCGCCGCGCCCGACCCACAGCCTGCGCGTCCTCATGACCCGACCCGCCGCCTACCGCCTCGCCGACGAGACCAGCCCCTACCTGCTGCAGCACGCGGGCAACCCGGTCGAGTGGTACCCGTGGGGACCGGAGGCATTGACCCGTGCTGCCGAGGAAGACAAGCCGATCCTGCTCTCGATCGGCTACTCCGCCTGTCACTGGTGCCACGTCATGGCGCACGAGTCGTTCGAGGACGAGCCGACCGCCGCGCTCATGAACGCGCTCTACGTCAACATCAAGGTCGATCGCGAGGAGCGCCCCGACCTCGACAAGATCTACCAGCTGGCGCACGCCGCGCTCACCCGGCGCAGCGGCGGCTGGCCACTCACCATGTTCCTCACCCCCGGCGACCTCGTGCCGTTCTTCGGCGGCACCTACTTTCCGCGCGAGCCCCGCCAGGGGATGGCCGGGTTCGGCGACCTGCTGCAGCGGATCGCCGACTTCTATGCCGGGCACCGGGACGACGTGCGCCAGCAAAGCGCCGCCATGGAGCAGTTCTTCGCCTCGCTGGAGGCCGGCCCGGAATCGCCGCACGGGGCCCTGAGCGACGCCTTGCCCGGGCAGGCGCGCGCGGAACTCGAGGAGGCCTTCGACGCCCGCCACGGCGGTTTCGGGCGCGCGCCGAAGTTCCCGCACCCGACCAGTATCGAGCGGGCGTTGCGTCACTGGCATCGCGCGCGCCAGGGGGGCGAAGCCGACGACAAGGCGTTGCACATCGCCGCCTACACGCTGGAGAAGATGGCGCGCGGCGGGCTCTACGACCAGCTCGGCGGCGGCTTCTACCGCTACTCGGTCGACGACTACTGGGCGATCCCGCACTTCGAAAAGATGCTCTACGACAACGGCGCGCTGCTGGCGCTCTACGCCGACGCGTGGAGCATCACGCACGAGGCGCTGTTCGAGCGTGTCTGCGTGGGCACCGCGGAGTGGGCGATGCGCGAGATGCAGAGCGCCGACGGCGGCTACTACTCCTCGCTGGACGCCGATTCCGAAGGCCATGAGGGCAAGTTCTACGCCTGGCACCGCGACGAGGTGCGCGAGGTGGTGGGCAACGACAGCTACCCGCTGGCGGCGGCCCACTTCGGCCTCGACCAGCCCGCCAACTTCGAGGGCCGCTGGCACCTCACCGCGGCCTTGACGGCCGGCGGGATCGGCAACCGTTTCGGCCAGCCGCTGGCCGCCGTCGAGGCCGTGCTGGAGGAGGCGCGGGCGCGCCTGCTCGAAGCCCGCGAACGCCGCGTGCGGCCCGGGCGCGACGACAAGGTCCTGACCAGCTGGAACGCGCTGATGATCAAGGGCATGGTGCGTGCCGGGCGAGTGCTGGGGCGGGCCGATCTCATCGCCTCGGCGGAGCGCGCGCTCGACTTCGTGCGCACCACGCTGTGGCGCGACCAGCGCCTGCTCGCCACCTGCAGGGACGGCCGCGCGCGTTTCGGCGCCTACCTCGACGACCATGCTTTCCTCATCGACGCGCTGCTGGAGCTGCTGCAGGCGCGCTGGCGCACGCCCGACCTCGCCTTTGCCTGCAGCCTCGCGGACGCGCTGCTCGAGCACTTTCACGACCCCGACCGCGGCGGTTTCTATTTCACCGCCGACGACCACGAGCGCCTCATCCACCGCCCCCGCCCGCTGGCCGACGAGGCCACGCCGTCGGGCAACGGCGTGGCCGCCCTCGTGCTGACGCGCCTGGGTCACCTGCTCGGCGAAACCCGCTACCTGGCCGCGGCCCGGGACACGCTGGACCTGGCCGCCGGTTTCCTGCACCAGTCCTCGCTCGCGCACGCGAGCGTGCTGAGCGCCTACGAGGAGATCAGCCGCCCGGCACCTATCGTGATCCTGCGCGGGCGCGGCGCGGAACCCGCCGAGTGGGCACTACAACTGTCGCGGGACTATGCGCCGGGGCGGATGGTGCTCGCCATCGACGCCGAGACGGGCGACCTGCCGCCGGCGCTCGCCGACAAGGCACCGCTCGACAGGACGGTGGCCTACGTGTGCCGGGGCCCGGTGTGCGCGGCACCGATCACCGACCTCGAGGAGTTGCTGCACGCGGCCGGGGCGCCACCGGCCGCCGACGTTCAGTAGCAGGGCGGAAAAAGGCAGGAAGGTGCGCCGGGCAGCGCGCGCAACGCCCAGTCCGCCAGCCACACCAGGACGGCGAGCACCGCGAACGGCCCAAGCAGCATGCACAGGCCCAACGCGCTGCGTCTGACCAGCCGCGGGACGACGCCGAACTTCACCGGGTCCAGCCGGTGGCGCGCCGCCTGTTCCAGCACCTGGCGGCTATAATCGCGAACCCAGTAGGGGACTGCACCCACGAACATGTACGCGCAGAACAACCGGTCCAGACGCACCTCGTCGATGTGCCGGCCGAACCAGCGCCGGTATGCCTGGCGGAACAGCTGGACCTCGGCGATGTCGAGCAGCGCCGCCGCCTCGAGGACCCGGTCGATGTCGGTACCAGCCATGTGCTGCCGTCGTTCACGCCGTGGGGCTGTGCCGAGTATAGTGCGCGCCCGGCGGCAAAAGGTTCCCTACGCGCACCGCACGCGGAGCGGCGGGTGAAGCTGAGCCTCGAGGCGCTGAGCGTGCTGGATGCCATCGAGCGCACCGGCAGCTTCACGCAGGCCGCGCAGGAGCTCTACCGGGTGCCGTCTGCGATCAGCTACGCGGTGCGCAAGCTCGAGGACGATCTCGACGTCGAGCTGTTCGACCGCAGCGGGCCGCGCCCGAAGCTGACCAATGCCGGGCGGGCTCTGCTGCACGAGGGCCGGCTGCTGTTGCAGGCCGCGCGCACGCTGGAGGAGCGCACGCGGCGCATCGCGACCGGCTGGGAGGACGAGCTGCGCGTGGCCGTGCACCAGCTGCTGCCCCTAGAGCGGCTGATCCCCGTGTGCACCGAGTTCTACGCGCTGCAGGGCGGCACGCGACTCAGCCTGTCCTCGGAAGTGCTGGGCGGCAACTGGGACGCGCTGCACACCGGTCGCGCGGACCTGGTGGTGGGCGCCCCCGGCGATCATCCCTCGGGCGGCGGCTATTCGACGCGGGCGCTCGGGGCGGTGCGGCTGTGTTTCGCCATGGCGCCGAGCCATCCGCTGGCCCGGGTACCCGAACCGTTGGCCAACACGGACCTGCAGGCGCACCGGACCATCAAGCTGGCCGACTCATCGCGCGAGCTGCGCCCGCAGAGCCGTGGGGTGATCGGCGGTCGCGATACCCTGGTCGTGCCTGACATGCGCACCAAGTTCCTGGCACAGTGCGAGGGCGTCGGCGTCGGCTGGCTGCCCGAGTATCTCGCCCTGCCCGCCGAGCGCGAGGGCCGGCTGGTCATCCGCTCGGTGACCGAGCCGCTTGCGCCCGAACCGCTGTTTCTCGCCTGGCGCAGCGACCGCGCCGGGCGCGCGCTCGGCTGGTTCGTGGAACGATTGTCCGCAGCGGACGTTTTTGGGCAGATCCTGATCGCCCCGGGCGCCGAGGACCACAGGCACGCCGGGGGTTGACCCCGGCGCGGCGGCCTATTGGCTTGCAGGGCGCTCGATGCCTCCCAGCGCGCCGAGGATGCGATCCTCGAGTTCGATGCGCACCGCGAACGTCTCGCCCAGTCGCGAGAGATCCCCTGCCAGTTGCGCCACGCTCTCGGCGTCTTCCAGCAGGTCGTAGTTGTCGTTGAACTCGACCAGCGCGTCGGTGGTTTCGGCCAGCGCCGGGTAGACCTGCTCGGCCACGTCCAGCACCGGCGTGCGGCGCTCCTTGCCCTCGACGATGCGCTGGTAGATCTCGAAATGCCCCAGCGCGGTGTAGTCGATCAGCATCTGGCACAGGCGCCGCAGGCGCGGGAAAGTGACGTGCGTCTCCGCATAGGCTTCCATGCCGGCGAGGTCGCAATAGGCGATCATGACCTCGCGCCGCCGCTCGATGAGTTGCTCGACGGCATGGCTTATCTGCTCGCGCCGCTCCGCGATGCTCACCGCAGGTCGCGTCCCGGTCGTGAATTCGTGCGCGCCGATAGGCTCCACTGATCCCTCCGTTTGCGGCCTGTCGGACCGCGTTTCGTTACTTGGCAGGGAACCAAGCGAGATTCGTGCCAGCGCGGGGGGACGGCTTCGGCGAGTGGCCCAGGGGCGGCGCGGCGGGCGCTCATTCCTGCCGCCCGCCGGCGAACGGTTCGGTGTGGCGGCACTTGTAGGCGAGCATCAGGCCGTCGCCGATCGGCACCATGCTGGGCACCACCCGTTCGTCGCCGTGGACCTGTTCGTTCAGGGCCCGGATGGCGCGGGTGTCGGCGCTGGTGTCGCGCGGGTTTATGACGCTTCCGCCCCACAAGACGTTGTCTACCGCCAACAAACCGCCGGGCCGGAGCAGGCTCAGGCAGCTTTCGTAGTATTCGAGGTAGTTCGGCTTGTCGGCATCGACGTAGGCCAGGTCGAAGGTTTCCGCCTGGCCGCTGTCGAGCAGGCGCCCGAGGGTCCGGCGCGCCGGGCCGACGTGCAGGTTGATACGCTCGGAGACCCCGGCCCGCGCCCAGTAGCGCTGCCCGACCGCGGTCCACTCGGTGCTCGTGTCGCAGCAGGTGAGGCGTGCCTCCTCGCCGAGGGCCAGGGCCAGGCGCAGCGAGGTGTAGCCGGTGAAGGTGCCGACCTCGAGCACCTGGCGGGCCTCCATCAGGCTCGCCAGCAACACCAGCAACTGCACCTGCTCGGGCGAACTCAGCATCCCGCCGTGGCGCAGGCTCAGCGTGTGCTGGCGCAACTCGGCTGCCAGTGGCGGCTCGCGCAGCGACACCTGCAGCAGGTACTCGCGCAGGCCCTGGTCGAGGTTCAGGGTGCCGGAACTCATGGCCACGCCGACCGCGGGCACGGCACCCGGCGGGCGCTCGGGTCCTGGCGGCGGGAAGGGTTTCGCCGCCGGTTCAATCGATCTCCAGCATCTCGAAGTCTTCCTTGGCCGCACCGCAGTCGGGGCAGGTCCAGTTGAGCGGCACGTCCTCCCAGCGCGTACCCGGCGCGATGCCCTCCTCCGGTGCCCCCGTCTCCTCGTCGTATATCCACCCGCACACGATGCACATATATTTTTTATACTTCATGACCGGTCTTGTCGTGAGCCGCCGAACGCCGCGCATTCTCCCACGCCCTGTCGGAGCATGGCCAGCGCACGCGCTGCGACCGCCGATCGACTCATCGCCCGCGGGAACGCCAATGTCACAATCGAGCACCCTCTACCAGCGCGCCGGGGCCGTGATCCCCGGCGGTGTCAACTCCCCGGTCCGGGCGTTCAACGCCGTCGGCGGCAACCCGGTGTTCATGCGCCGCGGCGAAGGCGCGTGGCTGATCGACGTCGACGGCAATCGCTACATCGACTACGTCGGTGCGTTCGGGCCGACCATCGTGGGGCACGGCCACCCGCAGGTGCTCGAAGCGGTGCGGGAGGCGGTCGCCAACGGCCTGAGCTTCGGCGCCTCGACCGAACTCGAGGTGGAACTCGCCGAGCAGGTCTGCGCCCTGCTGCCGTCGGTGGAACTGGTGCGCATGGTCAACTCGGGGACCGAAGCCACCATGAGCGCCATCCGGCTCGCGCGCGGGTTCACCGGGCGCGACCTGATCGTCAAGTTCACCGGCTGCTACCACGGTCACGTCGACG
>JBFJWO010000252.1:0-7447 GCA_041623575.1 Gammaproteobacteria bacterium | reverse complement strand
GACGCTCAACTACCAGGGCACGTTCGTCTACCTGCACGGCGGGGAGATCGAGAGCATGCGCATCGTGCACAGCCGCGACGAAAGCGGTGAGCGCGAACGATTGCTGTCGCTCAACGGCGAGGCGCGGGAGGTGATCCGCGACGACCGCAGCGTCACCTGCATCTGGCCGGGCAGCAGGTCCGTGACCGTGAGCAAGTCGCGGCCGCGCACGCCTTTCCCCTCGACCATCCCGGAGGCCTCACAACTCGCCGAGCGTTATCGCTTCCGGCTGCTGCCTGGCGATGCGCGCATCGCCGGGATGCCGGCGCGCATACTCGACATCGAACCGCGTGACGAGTTCCGCTACGGCTACCGGCTGTGGATCGACCGCGAGACCCACCTGCTGCTGCGCTCGGACCTGCTCGACGAGCGGGGGCGCCCGGTGGAGCAGGTCATGTTTACCGAGTTGCAGGTGCTCGACCACATTCCCGAGGAGCGTTTTCGCCCGATACTGAACGGCACCGGCTACACCTGGGTCAACGAGCAGGACGTGGAGACCATGGCCCCGGACCCGATGTGGGTGGTCTCCCGTCTGCCGGCCGGCTTCGCCCTCAAGCAACGCGCCAAGAAGCCGATGCAGCCGAACGCCAAGGGTGTCGAACACCTGGTGGTGTCGGACGGGCTGGCGACGGCGTCGATCTTCATCGAGCCGCTGCAGAGCGGGCAGCAACGCTTCGAGGGCCCCTCGCGCATGGGCGCGGTGAACGTGTTCGGAACCATCCAGCGCGACTACCAGATCACCGTGGTGGGGGAGGTGCCGGTAGCCACGGTTGAATACATTGCGCGAGCCGTGGTTTACAATCCCTGATTCGTTCGTGAGCGGCGCGGCGGAGCTCGCTGATGCTCGAGCAGACCGTCGAGGTAGCGGCCCTGGAGGCTGATTCGGTGCTGGTGCGCCCACTGCCGCAAGGCGCAGGCTGCCCCGCGTGCGCCGGCGGCAGCGGTTGCGGTGCGGCCCCCTGGGTCAGGCTTTTCGGCCAGGTTCCGGTGCGCATCGAAGCGCCCGCGCGAAGCCTGCCGGCGATCGGCCAGCACCTGCGGGTCCGTGTGCCCGAGCCGGCGATCCTGAGTGCCGTGTGGTGGCTGTACGGTGCGCCGCTGGCGGGGCTGATCGGCGGTGCGGCCTGCGGCCAGGCCATTGTTCGCGCGCCGGTCGGATCGGATGCGCTGGCCGCTGCGCTGGGCCTTTCGGGCCTCGCCGTCGGGGCGCTGCTGGCACGCCTCGCTACCCGGCGTCTCGCCCGGCGGGCGACGATCACACCGCTCGGGCCGACCCCCGGGGGGCCGGGCGGACAGCAGTAAGTCGTTTTCAGGCGCGGCTCGGGTGCGGCGGCCGCGATCACCAAGGGTTCCGAGCAATGCAGGCAACCATCAGATCAACGGCGCTGGCGCTGCTGGCGCTCACCTGGGCCGCCGGCGCCAACGCGCGCTCGCTGCCGGATTTCACCGACCTGGTCGAGGCCAGCCGCAAGGCGGTCGTCAACATCAGCACCAGCAAGAAAGTGGAGCGCCGCCAACGGGAGTCACCGGAGAGCGAGATCCCGGAACTGGAGAACACGCCCTTTGGCGACCTGTTCCGGCGTTTCTTCGGCGATCGCGAGGGGTTCCCGGAGCGTTTCGATTCGCAGTCGCTGGGGTCGGGCTTCATCATCTCGGAGGACGGTTACGTGCTGACCAACCACCACGTGGTGGCGGGCGCCGACACCATCATCGTGCGCATGCACGACCGGCGGGAACTGCAGGCGACGCTGGTCGGCAGCGACGAGCGCAGCGACATCGCGCTGCTGCGCATACAGGGCGAACACCTGCCGGTGGCGCGCCTCGGCAGCGCCTCCGACCTCAAGGTCGGCGAGTGGGTGCTCGCGATCGGCTCGCCGTTCGGTTTCGATCACTCGGTGACCTCTGGCATCGTCAGCGCCAAGGGACGCAGCCTCCCGAACGAGAACTACGTGCCCTTCATCCAGACCGACGTCGCGATCAACCCGGGCAACTCCGGCGGGCCGCTGTTCGACCTCGACGGCGAGGTGGTGGGCATCAACGCGCAGATCTACAGCCGTACCGGCGGGTTCATGGGCCTGTCCTTCGCCATCCCGATCGAGGTCGCGCTGGACGTGGTCGAGCAGATCAAGACCAAGGGCAAGGTCACCCGGGGCTGGCTCGGGGTGGTCATCCAGGAGGTCACGCGCGAGCTGGCCGAGTCGTTCGGCATGGAGCGTGCCCACGGCGCGCTGGTCGCTCGGGTCCTGCCCGAGAGCCCGGCCGAGAACGCCGGCCTGAGGGTCGGCGACGTGATCGTCCAGTACAACGGGGAGCCGGTGATGAGCTCCACCGAGCTGCCGCCGCTGGTCGGCGTGACCCGGGTGGGTGAGACGGCTCGGGTCGAGGTCATCCGCGAGGGCGCCAGCCGCATTGTCGAGGTCAAGATCGGCGAGCTGGACGACGAACGGATCCTGGCCGCTACCCAGCGTCCAACGCCCCGGCGCGACGAGACGCAGAGCTCGCTCGGCCTGGTGGTGGGCGAACTTGATGACGAGACCCGCGAGGCGCTGCAGATCGAGCAGGGCGGGGTACTGGTCAAGAAGGTGCTCGAGGGCCCGGCGGCGGCGGCCGGCATCCGGCGCGGCGACGCGATCGTCATGCTCGACAACAAGCCCGTGGCCGGGGTCGGGGACTTCGCCGATATCTCCCGCACGCTGGCCGACCGGGGCTCGGTGGCGGTGCTGGTGCAGCGTCGCGAGGGCCCGTTGTTCCTGGCGCTGAAGCTCGAAGCCGACAAGGGGTGAGCGAAGCGCGCCCGTGCCTGACACTGTACGTCAGGCACGGCTGCTCGCTCTGCGAGGACATGCACCGCGAGGTGCTGGGGTTTCGCGAGGAGCTGGCTTTCGACCTCGAAGTGGTGGATATAGACCGCGACCCGGGGCTGCGCGAGACCTACGACACACAGGTCCCGGTACTGAGTTACGGTGCCCGGGTGCTGTGCAACTATTTCCTCGACCCGGTTGCGCTACGCTTCGCGCTGGCCCCACAATAGCGGGCTTCATGCGTCACATCCGCAACTTCTCCATCATCGCCCACATCGATCACGGCAAATCGACCCTCGCCGATCGCTTCATCCAGCACTGCGGCGGCCTCGCGGATCGCGAGATGGCCGCGCAGGTGCTCGACAGCATGGACCTCGAGCGCGAGCGCGGGATCACCATCAAGGCGCAGAGCGTATCGCTGGGCTATGCCGCGCGCGACGGCAACACCTACCGGCTCAATTTCATCGACACCCCCGGTCACGTGGACTTCTCCTACGAGGTGTCGCGCTCGCTCGCCGCCTGCGAAGGCGCGCTGCTGGTGGTCGATGCCAGCCAGGGCGTGGAGGCACAGAGCGTGGCCAACTGCTACACGGCCATCGAGCAGGGGCTGGAAGTCGTGCCGGTGCTGAACAAGATCGACCTGCCCTCGGCGGAACCGGAGCGGGTGATCCACGAGATCGAGGAGATCATCGGCATCGAGGCGACCGACGCGCTGCGCGTGAGTGCCAAGACCGGCGAGGGCGTGCACGAGTTGCTCGAGCAACTCGTGGCACGCATCCCGCCGCCGCGCGGCGACCCGCAGGCACCGGCGCAGGCGTTGATCATCGATTCCTGGTTCGACAACTTCGTCGGCGTGGTGACCCTGGTCAGGATCGTCAACGGCGAGTTCCGCCCGCGCCAGAAGATCCAGATGATGTCCACGCAGCGCACCTTCCAGATCGATCGCCTGGGCGTGTTCACGCCCAAGCGCACCGATCGCGAGTGCCTGTCCAGCGGTGACGTCGGCTTCATCATCGCCGGTATCAAGGAGATCGAGGCGGCGCGAGTAGGCGACACCATCACGCTCGCGGCGCACCCCTGCAAGACGCCGCTGCCGGGGTTCAAGGCGGTGCAGCCGCGGGTGTTCGCCGGGCTCTACCCGGTCAACGCCGAGGACTACGAGGCGTTTCGCGACGCCTTGCAGAAGCTGCGCCTGAACGACTCCTCGCTGCACTACGAGCCCGAAACCTCGACCGCGCTCGGCTTCGGGTTCCGCTGCGGCTTCCTCGGCATGCTGCACATGGAGATCGTGCAGGAACGCCTCGAGCGCGAGTACCGCCTGGAGCTGATCACCACCGCGCCCACCGTGGTCTACGAGCTGGTGAACCGCCGCCAGGAGACACTCTACATCCACAATCCCGCCCAGCTGCCCGACGCCGGCGAGCTCGAGGAACTGCGCGAGCCGATCATCGACGCGACCGTGATGGTGCCCCAGGACTACATCGGCGAGGTGATCAAGCTGTGCGTGGAAAAGCGCGGGGTGCAGAAACGCATGCACTACGTCGGGCGCCAGGTGACGCTCGGCTACGAGCTGCCCCTGAACGAGGTGGTGCTGGATTTCTTCGACCGGCTGAAGTCGGTCAGCCGGGGTTACGCGTCGTTCGACTACGAGTTCAAGTGTTTCCGCGCGGCCGACCTGGTGCGGCTCGATCTGCTCATCAACGGGGAGCGCGTGGATGCGCTTTCGATCATCGTGCACCGCCAGCAGGCGCAGTACCGGGGCCGGGAATTGACCGATACGATGCGCGAGATCATCCCGCGACAGATGTTTGACGTCGCTGTACAAGCGGCGATCGGTTCACATATCATCGCGCGCTCCACGATCAAGGCTTTGCGCAAGAACGTCACGGCCAAGTGCTACGGGGGCGACGTCACCCGCAAACGCAAGCTGCTGGAGAAGCAGAAGGCCGGCAAGCGGCGCATGAAGCAGGTGGGGCGGGTGGAAATCCCGCAGGAAGCGTTTCTCGCGGTATTGCGGGTCGACAAGCCTGCATCGTCATGAGCGGGTCGCGTGGACGGCGGCCCGGCGTTCGAGCCGCCAGGTTTTGCACCCCGAGGCAGGGCTGACGGATGGGTTATGACTTCGACGTGGCGCTGCTGCTGGTCCTGGCGACCGGCGTGGCGGGCGCCATCTGGCTGATCGACGCGGTGTTCTTTGCCCGCCAGCGTGCGCGCGACGGGGCGCTGGAGCAATCCGAGGCCGCGGCCGGCGTGTCGGGCTCCCGCGAGGGCAAAGGCGGCGGTAACGCCGGGGCGGCGCGCGTCGAGCCAGCGCCTCCCCGCGAGCCGATCATCGTGGAGTACGCGCGCTCGTTCTTCCCGGTACTGCTGATCGTGCTGCTGCTGCGTTCGTTCGTGGTGGAGCCGTTCCGGATCCCGTCGGGCTCCATGATGCCGACCCTGCTGGTCGGCGACTTCATCCTCGTCAACAAGTTCACCTACGGCATCCGCTGGCCGGTGCTCAACTCAAAGGTCATCGAGATCGGCGCTCCCGAGCGGGGCGACGTCGCGGTGTTCCGCTACCCGAAACAGCCCGATCTCGACTACATCAAGCGCATCATCGGCCTGCCCGGCGATCACATCGCCTACTACAACAAGACCCTGTTCGTGAACGGCGAGCAGGTCCCTCGCGAGCGCATCGGCCCCTACGCCTCGCCGTCGGGGCGCAGCGGTTCGCTCGAAGTCTACGCGGAGCGGCTCGGCGAGGTCGAGCACCAGATCCTGGTGACACCGACCAAGTTCGGCCACGAAGGCGAGTACGTGGTGCCGGCGGGGGAGTATTTCGTCATGGGCGACAACCGTGACAACAGCAACGACGGCCGCTACTGGGGCTACGTCCCCGAGGACCACCTGGTCGGCAAGGCTTTCATGATCTGGATGAACTGGGACTGGGGGGGAGAGGGTATCTTATGGTCGCGAATCGGCAACATCATCGAATGAGCAGGGCGCACCGGCACCCGGCGTTGCTGGCCGGGGCCTTCGCGACGCGGCCACTGCGCGCGCCACGCCGTCCCGCCCGCGAGCGCGGGATGTCGATGTTCGGCTGGATCGCCATCGTGCTGATGGTGGGGACGCTGGGGCTGATCGGGCTGCGCCTGGCGCCTATCTACATCGACTACTTCCACGTGCTCGACGTCGCCCAGACCATCGTCCAGGAGGGCACGCACGCCGGCAAGAGCAAGGCGGAGTTGCGCGACCTCGTGGCATTGCGCTTTCGCCAGAACAACCTCAGAAACCTCAAGCCGATGATCTTCAAGTTCAGCAAGGACGCCGGTCAGCGGCTGGTGATCACGATCGACTACGAGCAGCGGGTGAACGTGTTCGGCAACCTGGACGTGGTCGCCGTGTTCAAGAAGACCATCCTGCCGAGTTGAACGAAACCCAAGCGCCGCTCAGCAAGCGCCTCGGCTACCGCTTCGAGGCACCGGACCTGCTGCTCGATGCCCTGACTCACCGCAGCGCCGGGCGCCGCCACAACGAACGGCTCGAGTTCCTCGGCGACGCCGTGCTCGGGCTGATCATCGCCACCGAGCTCTACCACCGCCGGCCCGAAGCGCGCGAGGGCGTCCTGACGCGCTGGCGTGCGTCGCTGGTCAAGCGCACGACGGTCGCGGCCGTGGCGCGGGAGATCCAGCTCGGCGAACACCTCGTCCTCGGTTGCGGCGAGCAGAAGACCGGCGGGCACCGGCGCGAGTCCATTCTCGCCGACGGCCTCGAGGCCGTGCTCGGCGCGGTCTACCTCGACGGTGGCTTCGCGGCCACCCGCGAGGTCGTGACGCGGCTCTACGCCGGGCGCCTGGAGGCGCTGCCCGAAGCGCGTGCGCTCAAGGATTCCAAGACGCGCCTGCAGGAGCTGCTGCAGGGGCAGGGTCGGGCGCTGCCCAGCTACCGGGTGGTGGAAACCGCGGGCAAACCGCACGAGCAGCAATTCACCGTGGGCTGCCGGGTCGAGGGGCTGGATGAGGTGCTCGCCACCGCCTCCAGTCGCCGCCGCGCCGAGCAGGCCGCGGCCCGGCGCCTGCTGGAGCAGCTCGAGGCGGAGGCGGTGTGAGCGTGCGCCGGGCAGGCCACGTCGGCATCGTCGGGCGGCCCAACGTCGGCAAGTCGACCCTGCTCAACCGGCTGCTCGGCATGCGCCTGAGCATCACCGCGAGCAAGCCCCAGACCACCCGCCACCGGATTCTCGGTATCCACACCCGCGGCGACGTGCAGGTTGCCTACGTCGACACGCCGGGCCTGCACGGCGAGCGGCGCAGCGCGCTGAACCGCGTCCTGAACCGCACCGCCCTGGCCGTGATCGAGGACGTTGACTGCGTGCTGGCGGTGGTGCAGGCACCGCGGCTGCTGGCGGCCGACCGTTCCCTGCTGGCGCGGCTCGCGGACCGCCGGCACCTGGTGGTGGTGGTGAACAAGATCGACGGGGTCGCGCGCGAAGTCGTGTTGCCGTTGCTGGCCGAGGCCGGCGCCGCCGCGCCGCACGCCGAGATCGTACCCGTCTCGGCGCGTCGCGGCGACAACGTCGAGCGCCTCGAACAGGTCATCGAAGCGCAGCTCCCGGAGCAGGATTT
>JBFJWO010000251.1:0-7473 GCA_041623575.1 Gammaproteobacteria bacterium | reverse complement strand
GCCGCCCGGGCCACGGGTCAAGCCGGCGCTACGCTCAACCCTGCGCAGGCGCCGTCGCCGCGAAGCTCCGGCGAGCGCCGATGGCGGCGAACCACTTCTGCAGGTTGGGCTTGTCGGCCAGCGCCGCGGCAACGTCCGGGAAGGCCATCAGGTAGGCGACGATCGGCGCGAGGTACAGGTCGGCCAGGCTAGGCGCCGCCCCGGCGAGCCAGGCGCGCGAGGCGAGCTCGTCGTCGGCGAGCGCCAGCTGGCGGACGCTTTCGGCGAGTGCATCGCGCATCACGGAATCGTCCACCTTGCGCCGCCCGACCCGCGGCAACACCAGCTCGCGAATCATGGTGGGGTAGGCGTAGTCACTGACGATACTCATCCAGCGCTGCATGTGGGCCTGCTCCAGCGGCCGGGCCGGCACCAGCGAGGGGCCCGGCAGGACCGCGTTCAGGTAGGTGCAGATCGCGCCGGTCTCGTAGAGCAGTTCGCCGTCGCAGCGGCACACCGGCACGCGGGTGAACGGGTGCAGGGCGCGGTGCGCGCTCGAGTGCATCTCGATGGCTTGCAGCTCGTAGGGGGCGTTCTTCTCCTCGCACAGCATGCGCACCGTGCGCACGTAGGTGCTCTGCGGCGGGCCGTAGACGATGATCTCTGACATGTCGGTTGCTCCCTGGCGGGTTGGCGGGAAAGGGTCGTCCCGTGCTTTCCCGGCGCGCACGAACAGTGCGACTTGCTGAAGGGCTCGACGACTCGCGTCGTCGCTCGCGGGCGCCGCTGCCCGGCAGGGCCGTCCTTCGCCCGCCGGGCAGGGCGCCGAAAAACCGGTTCTCCGGCATGTGGCTAGAGGTAGTCGGCGAGGGAATCCAGCGAGCTGCGCCAGCCGTCGCCGTGCAGGTCGCGCGAGCGACCCGACTCGAACTCCTGCTGGCTCAGGGTGAGTTCGGTGCCGCCGTCGCGCGGGCGCAGTTCCACGGTGACGGTCGTCTCGTGGCCGCGGGTGCCGTTCTCGCTCCAGGCCCACGTGAACACCAGCCGGCGCGGCGCGCTGATCTCGATGAACTCGCCGCTCACGTGGTGCTCGCTGCCTTCGGGGCTCATCAGGGTCGTCTGCCAGCGCCCGCCCGGGCGCGCGTCGATGTCACTGTGCGCAACGCTGAAACCTCGCGGGCCCCACCACTGCACGAGCTGGGTGGGGTCGCTCCAGGCGGCAAAGACACGTTCGGGCGGGTGGGCGAACTGGCGCGTGAGGTACAACACGCACTCGCCGCCGCGGTTGCCTGCAGGATCAGCCATCGTCGTGGTCCTCTTCGTTGGCGCGGTTGTCGAGATAGTCGTCGAGACGCTGCAGAGACCCTTCCCAGAAGATGCGGTAGCGCGACACCCAGTCGCTCACCTCGCGTAGCGGCGCGGCGCTCAGGCTGCACAGGCGCCATTGCGCGTCCGACTCGCGAACGATCAGGCGGGCGCGCTCCAGGACCCGCAGGTGTTTGGACACCGCCGGCAGCGACATGGCGAACGGTTCGGCCAGCTCGCCGACGCTCGCGCGCCCGCCGCGCAGCCGCTCCAGGATCGCGCGGCGGGTAGGGTCGGCGAGCGCGCCGAAGGTGTGCGAAAGAGTGTCCCGGTGCATGGCCCACTATATTTAACTGATCGGTTAAATATAGTGGGCGCGCAAGCATTGTCAAGCGCCGCACGCTTGTGCGCCGCGCGGGCAGCCGGCATAGTCGGCGCAACCGACACCCGTGCGGCGACGACATGCCCGAACCCTCCCTGCTCGACATCTACGCGGCCCGGCAACGCCTGGCGGCTCACACGCGACGCACGCCCCTGGTGTGCTCACCGTCGTTGAGCCGGCTCTGCGCCCAGCCGGTGTACCTCAAACTCGAGCACCAGCAGATCACCGGCAGCTTCAAGTTGCGCGGCGCGACCAATGCGCTGGCGGCGTTGTCGCACGAGCAGCGGGCGCGCGGCGTGGTCGGGGTGTCGACCGGAAACCACGGTCGAGGGCTGGCCTACGCGGCGCGCGCCGCCGGCGTGAAAGCGGTGGTGTGCATGTCGCGCCTGGTGCCGCGCAACAAGGTCGAGGCGATCGCCGGGCTGGGCGCGCAGGTCCGTATCGAAGGCGCGAGCCAGGACGAGGCGGAAGTGCTTGCCGGGCGCCTCGTCGCCGAGCAGGGCATGACCATGCTGCCGCCGTTCGACCATGCCGACGTGATCGCCGGGCAGGGCACGCTGGGGCTGGAGATCCTGGAGGACCTGCCGGCGGTCACTGCGGTGCTGGTGCCGCTGTCGGGTGGCGGCCTGATCTCTGGCGTCGCGCTGGCCCTGAAGGCGGCGAGCCCGGCCATCCGGGTCGTCGGCGTGAGCATGCGCCGCGGCGCCGCCATGGCCGAGAGCCTGGCCGCGGGGCGCCCGGTGGCGGTCGAGGAGTTGCCGACCCTCGCCGACTCGCTGGGCGGCGGCATCGGCCTCGACAACCGGTACACGTTCGCGCTGGTCCGGCGCCTGGTCGACCAGACCCTGCTGCTCGACGAGGAGCAGATCGCCGCCGGTATTCGCCACGCCTACCGGGAGGAGCGCCAGATCGTGGAAGGCGGCGGCGGCGTCGGCATCGCCGCCCTGACGGAGCGCCTGTTCGAGCCGCGCGGTGCCACGGTGGTGGTGGTTAGCGGCGGCAACATCGACCTCGAGACCCACCACCGAATCGTCGGCGGCGAGCCCGTCGAGCGGGTGCTGGGGTCGCACTGCGCCGATGGCTGAGATCACGCTCCTCGGCGAGACCGAGTTGCGCGCCTGCGTGCCGCTCGACGCGGCGTGCATCGATTGCGTGGAACGCTGCTTCGCCACGCTCGCCGGCGGCGAGGTCGTCATGCCGCCCATCCTGCACCTGGCGATCGGGGAGCGTCGCGGCGAGGTCGACGTGAAGAGCGCCTGGCTTCCGGGGTTGGCGTCGTTCGCGATCAAGGTGAGCAGCGGTTTTTTCGACAACCCGCGCCTGGGCCTGCCGAGCCTGAGCGGGCTGATGGTAGTGTTGAGCGCGACCACCGGCCGCCCCGAAGCGCTGCTGCTCGACAACGGCTACCTGACCGATCTGCGCACGGCCGCGGCCGGCGCGGTGGCGGCGCGCTGGCTGGCCCGCGAGGATGCCGCCAGCGCGGCAATCCTCGGCGCCGGCACCCAGGCGCGCCTGCAACTCGAGGCGCTGACGCGCGTGCGCCCGATACGCAGCGCGCGTCTCTGGGCGCGCGACCCGGAGCGGGCACGCGAATGCGCCGCGGCGCTGTCCGCCTCGCTCGGGCTCGCCGTCGGCGCCGCCGGGAGTGTGCGCGAAGCCGTTGCCGGCGCCGACGTGGTCGTCACCACCACCCCGAGCCGCGAGCCCCTGCTGAGCGCGGACATGCTGGCACCCGGCCAGCACGTCACCGCGGTGGGTGCCGATGCACCCTACAAGAACGAGCTGGCACCCGACGTGCTTCGCGCCGGGTACTACGTGTGCGATCGACTGGCGCAGGTGCGCGAACTCGGCGAGTTGCACCATGCGATCGTACAGGCCGCGTGCGGCGCCGAAGAGGCGTTTCCCGAACTCGGCCAGGTCGTGGCCGGGCAGGCCCCGGGGCGCACGGGCGAGGCGCAGATCACGGTCTGCGACCTGACCGGCACCGGCGCCCAGGACACCGCCATCGCGGCGTTCGCACGCGAACGGGCCGGCGCCGCGGGCCTCGGCTCCGTTTTGACAATCTGAAGAGGTGAGCATGCAGCCGAGACTCCATTTTACGCCCGGCGAGTACGCCGCGCGCCTGGCACGGACGCGCGCCGCCATGGAACGCGCCGGCGTCGAGCTGCTGATCGTCGCCGACCCCTCCAACATGTGCTGGCTGACCGGCTACGACGGCTGGTCGTTCTACGTCCCGCAATGCGTGGTGCTGGCCGGCGAGGGCGAGCCGCTGTGGTTCGGTCGCGGGCAGGACGCCAACGGCGCCAAGCTCACCACCTGGCTCGGTCACGACGCCATCGTCGGCTATCCCGACCACCTGGTGATGAACCCGCCGCTGCACGCCATGAGCTGGCTCGCCACGGAGGTGTTGCCGGCGCGTGGCTGGGACCGGCTGGCGATCGGTGTCGAGATGGACAACTACTACTTCAGCGCCCGCGCCTTCGAGTGCCTGCGCGCGGCGCTGCCCGAGGCGCGGTTTGCCGATGCCACCGGGCTGGTCAACTGGCAGCGCGCGGTGAAGTCCGAGCGCGAGCTCGACTACATGCGCATCGCCGCGCGGATCGTGGAGAAGATGCACGCCACGGTGCTGGAACGCCTGGAACCGGGCATGCGCAAGAACGAACTGGTCGCGGAGATCTACCGCAGCGCGATCCTCGGCGACGGCGAGCACGGCGGCGACTACCCCGCGATCGTGCCGCTGCTGCCGACCGGCGCCGATGCCGGTGCGCCGCACCTCACCTGGGACGACCGGCCGATTCCGAACGACTCGGGTACGTTCTTCGAACTGGCCGGATGCTACCGCCGCTACCACTGCCCGCTGTCGCGCAGCATCTACCTCGGCAAGCCGCCGCCGGCCATCGTCGCCGCCGAGCAGGCGGTGCTGGAGGGCCTGGAGGCGGGGCTGGCGGCGGCGCGTCCCGGCAACACCTGCGAGCAGGTCGCGCAGGCGTTTTTCGCCGTGCTCGCCAGGCACGGCATCGAGAAGAACAACCGCACCGGCTACCCGATCGGGCTCAGCTACCCGCCCGACTGGGGCGAGCGCACCATGAGCCTGCGCAACGGCGACACCAGCGTGCTGGAGGAAAACATGACGTTTCACTTCATGACCGGGCTGTGGATGGAGGACTGGGGGCTCGAGATCACCGAGAGCATCCGCATCGCCCCGGGTGGTGCGGAGACCTTCTGCGACTACCCGCGACGCCTGTTCGTGAAGTAGTCATGCAGGCGAACCCGATCAGCGCCACACTCGACTTCGAGGCGCCCGGCAAACAACACGGCTTTCTCAAGCTGCCGCATTCCCGCGACGACTCGGCCTGGGGCTCGATCCTGATCCCGATCACGGTGATCGCCAACGGCGAGGGCCCGACCGCGCTGCTGAGCGGCGCAAATCACGGCGACGAGTACGAAGGGCCGACGGCGCTGGTCAAGCTCGCGCGCGAGCTCGAGCCGGGCGACGTGCGCGGGCGCGTGATCGTGGTGCCGTTCATGAACTACCCGGCGCTGTGCGCCGGGCGGCGGACCTCGCCGATCGACGGCGGCAACATGAACCGCGTCTTCCCCGGCCGCCCGCACGGCGGCGTGACCGAGAAGATCGCCGACTACTTCCAGCGAACCCTGCTGCCGATGAGCGACTTCGTGCTCGACATCCACTCCGGCGGGCGCACGCTGACGTTCGTGCCGTTCGCCGCGGCGCACGTGCTCGACGATGCCGAACAGCAGGCGCGCTGCGTCGCCGCGATGCACGCGTTCGGCGCACCCTATGCCATGATGCTGCTCGAGATGGACGCGACCGGCATGTACGATTCCGCCGCCGAGGCGCTCGGCAAGGTGTTCGTGTCGACCGAGCTCGGCGGCGGCGGCACGACCACGCCCGAGACCGTCGAGATCGCCGAGCGCGGCGTGCACAATTTCCTGGTCCATGCCGGCATCAAGCAGGGCGAGCCGCGGCCGCGTCGCAGCCAGTTGCTCGACATGCCCGATGCCGGCTGCTACGTCACCTGCGAGCACGACGGGCTGCTCGAGATGTGCCGCACGCCCGGCGAACGCGTGGCGGGCGGCGAGTTGCTGGCGCGGGTGCATCCGCTGGAGGCGACCGGCAGGGCGCCGGCCGAGTACCGCGCGGCGCGCGAGGGCATCCTGGCCGGGCGCCATTTCCCGGGGTTGATCCGCCGCGGCGACTTCCTCGCGGTCATCGGTGTCGCGGTGGAGTGACCGCCGCGCGTATCATTGGCGCGCCTTGCGCCGTCCCCCGCCCGCCGACCCGGAGATCCGATGGACAACCTCGACGCCCTGCTGAAGAGTGACCGCGCCCACCTGTTCCACCCCTCGACCGACGCCGCGGCCCACGCCGCGGGCAGTCTGCCGGGCATCATCGTCACCGATGCCGTGGGCGTGCGCGTGCGCGATCACCGGGGACGCGAGCTGATCGACGCTTTTGCCGGGCTGTACTGCGTGAACATCGGTTACGGGCGCACCGAGGTCGCCGAGGCGATCTACGCGCAGGCGAAACGGCTGGCGTACTACCACACCTACGTCGGCCACGGCAACGAACCGGCCATCGAACTGGCCGAGCGTGTCATCGCCTGGTCGCCGCCGGGCATGAAGAAGGTCTACTTCGGCCTGTCCGGGTCGGACGCCAACGAGACCCAGGTCAAGCTGGTGCGCTACTACAACAACATCCTGGGGCGCCCGGCCAAGAAGAAGATCATCTCGCGCGAGCGCGGTTACCACGGCTCGGGGATCATGACCGGCAGCCTCACCGGCCTGCCGGTGTTCCACGAGGCCTTCGACCTGCCGGTGGCCGACGTCAGGCACACGCTGTGCCCGCACTGGTACCGCTACGCGGCGCCCGGTATGGACGAAGCGGCGTTCAGCGCCCATTGCGCCGCGGAGCTCGAGCAGCTGGTGCTGGCGGAGGGGCCGGACACGGTGGCCGCCTTCATCGGCGAGCCGGTGCTCGGCACCGGCGGGCTGGTGCCGCCGCCGCAGGGCTACTGGGAGGCCGTCCAGGCGGTGCTCGACAAGTACGACATTCTGCTGATCGCCGATGAGGTGGTCTGCGGTTTCGGGCGCATCGGTACGCCCATGGGCAGTCACCGCTACGCCATGCGCCCCGACCTGATCTCGCTCGCCAAAGGGCTGACGAGCGCCTACGCGCCGCTGTCGGCGGTCGTGGTCGGTGAGCGGGTCTGGGAAGTGATCGAGGAAGGCGCCCGGCGCATGGGCCCGATCGGCCACGGCTGGACCTACTCCGGGCATCCGGTGTGCGCCGCCGCCGGCGTCGCCAACCTCGACGTGCTCGAGCGCGAGAAAGTCATGGACAGCGCGGCCGAGACGGGCGCCTACCTGCAGGCGCGGCTGCACCAGGCGTTCGACGGCCACCCGCTGGTCGGGGAAGTGCGCGGCGTCGGCATGCTGGCCGCGCTGGAGTTCATGGCCGACGGCCCGGCGCGCAAACCCTTCGATCCGGCGTTGCGGGTCGGCCAGCGCGTGTCGGCGGCGTGCAACGAGCGCGGCCTGATCGCCCGAGCCATGCCGCACGGCGACATCCTCGGCTTCGCACCGCCGCTGGTGACGACCCGCGAGGACGTGGACGCGATCGTCGCCATCGCCCGCGAGGCCGCGGACGCGGTCGGCGCGCAGCTGTGAGCCCGCGGCGGGCGCACCGTGGCGTCGCCACAGGTGGGGGTCGGCCGCGCCGCGGGCGCAGGGCGCGAACCGGGCAGACGGACTGACTCGAGCGGGGCGCCGGATCCGGCGCGTCGGGC
>JBFJWO010000250.1:0-7499 GCA_041623575.1 Gammaproteobacteria bacterium | reverse complement strand
CGTCGTGGGCGACGCCGGCCGCCGGCTGCACGCGCTCTACGCCCGGCGCTCGCGCCGGGGGAGCGCAATAGGGAGTCAGCGCGGCGTTGACCTGCACCGGGACCTGGCGTCAGTCGCCGGGACGCGCCCGCGGGAAGGGCAAAACACTGGCGTCACGCCGCTCGCGGGCTTCGTCGAGCGGAGTGCGCGGGCCGGTCAGCGCGTCGAGAAACCCGTTCTCGCCGTACACCTGCTCCCACATCATCTCGAACAGCTTGGTGCTGGCCTCGACCGGGTGCTTGTAGCGCTGGCGGGTCATGTCGATCTGCCACTGCAGACCGCGCAGACGCGTCTGCGCCGCGGGATCCGCCTGGCTGATTTCGGCCTGGATCAGCGCATCGCGCTTGCGCTCGAACGCCTCCGGATCGGATTCGGCCAGGCGCTTCCAGGTGTCGAAATCGAAATTGTTCGCGTTGGTGCTCATCTCGGTTGCCCCGCAGTCATCTGCGGTGCGAAGCTGCAAGCCGGGTGCCACTGATCATAAAACTATAAAAATCAATCGATTAGGTGTCGATTTCCGTCCCGCATCGGGTTCTTGACGGGTGCCTCTGTAAACTGTTCCGACGCAGTATCCACCGGTCGCGCGCCGTTGTCGATGGCCCGCCCCGTCGCTTGCGGCGCTCGCTAGGCCTCGCGCGGGGCGTGCTCCTCGAACAGCGCGAACGCACCGTAGCCCACGACCCGGTCGCGCGGGCCGGCCGTATCGCCGGAGTTGCGCACGTCGAGCGTGGCGACGCGCAGCTCGTGGGCGCGCACGCTGAGGGCAAGCCCGTTCAGTGCGCGGCTGCCGCAGGCCTGCTCCGGGCGCAGATCGCCGCTCGCCCGTTCGATGGCGCTGACCGTGATGCTGTCGATGCGCCGGGCCTCGCTGTAGTCGTGGTAGTGGCTGAGATCGCTGCTGACCACGATCAGGGTTTCCGAACCGCCCCACAGCCTTTCGATGACGGTCGCGACGTTCGCGGGCGCGGCGTCGCCGACCACCAGCGGCAGCACCCGGAAGTCGTCGAGCACGCTCTGCAGAAACGGTAACTGGACTTCCAGGCTGTGCTCGAGGCGGTGGGCTTCGTCGAGTTCGCACACGCCCTCGATCTGCAACGCCGTGTCGCGCAGCGCCGTGTCGATCTCGACCCGGCCCAGCGGCGTTGCGAACGCTTCCGCGGTGGGTACCGCGATGCCCTGGAACGCGACCCGGTGGGACGGGCCCAGCAGCAGCACGCTCCGGACCCGTCTGCGCAGGCCCGCCAGCGTGGCGTAGGCGCTGGCCGCCACCGCGCCGGAATAGACGTAGCCGGCGTGCGGGACGATCAGGACTTTGGGGTCGCGCTCGGGGCGCTCCCCGGATGCGGCATCCAGCAGTTCGCCCACCGTCGCGCGCAGTTTTCGCGCGTCGGCCGGGTAGAACAAGCCGGCGACGGCGGGGTCGCGAATCGGTTTCGCCATGGCGGCTCACCCCGGGTGTCTGGCAGGTCCGTAAACTGCAATTGTAGTCGAGCGCGCCTCACAACGGTGGCGAGGTGCGGCAAGCCGCCGGCGCGCTTTCGGCCTACAATCGACACATGCGAGCGAGCGCCAACCACCCGACCCGCTACTGGCACCTTCTCGACGACGGGCGCGTGCAGTGCGACGTGTGCCCGCGCGCCTGCAAGCTGCGCGAGGGCCAGCGCGGGTTGTGCTTCGTGCGCCAGCGTGAGGGTGACGAGGTGGTGCTGACCACCTACGGGCGCTCCAGCGGCTACTGCGTGGACCCGATCGAGAAAAAGCCCCTCAACCACTTCCTGCCCGGGACGCCGGTGCTGTCGTTCGGCACCGCCGGCTGCAATCTCGCCTGCAAGTTCTGCCAGAACTGGGACATCAGCAAGTCCCGCGAGATGGACACGCTGGCCGACAGCGCGCAGCCCGAAGCGATCGCGCGGGCAGCCCGCCGCCTCGGCTGCCGCAGCGTGGCCTACACCTACAACGACCCCGTGATATTCATGGAGTACGCGATCGACGTGGCCGAGGCGTGCGCCGCGCAGGGCGTGCGCTCGGTGGCGGTCAGCGCGGGCTTCCAGTGCGCGGCGCCGCGCGCCGAGTTCTACCGGCACATGGATGCCGCCAACATCGACCTCAAGGCGTTCGACGAACGCTTCTACTGGAAGGTCTGCGGCGCGCACCTCGCCGACGTGCTGGACACCCTGCGCTTCCTGCGCCACGAGACGCAGGTCTGGTTCGAGATCACCACGCTGCTGATCCCGGAGGAAAACGACAGCGACGCCGAGCTGCACGCGATGACCGGCTGGCTGATGGAAAACCTCGGCCCGGACGTTCCGCTGCACTTCACCGCTTTTCACCCGGACTGGAAGATGCGGGACAAGCCGCGTACGCCGCCGGCCACGCTGACCCGGGCACGCAACATCGCCATCGCCAACGGCCTGCACTACGTGTACACCGGGAACGTGCACGACCGCGCCGGCGGCAGCACCTTCTGCCAGGGCTGCGGGGAGTTGCTCATCGAGCGCGACTGGTACCGGCTCGGCGCCTGGCGCCTCGACGATGCCGGTCGCTGCCAGCGCTGCGCTACGCCGCTGCCCGGCGTGTTCGAATCGCGCCCCGGCGACTGGGGCCCCCGCCGCCAGCCCGTGCGACTCGGCGATTACGCCCCGACGCCCGCCTGATGGCGCCCGGTGGGGACGCTGGCGGTGACGCCGGGGCACTCGACGAGGACGAGTTGCGGCGCCTCGACGAGTTCCTGCGCTCGGACGCCACGCCCGAGACCTGCATGGGGCTGGATCAGCTGGACGGCTTTCTCAACGCGCTGGTCTGCGGACCGAGCGTGCTGCTGCCCGCCGAGTACCTGGACCAGGTCCTCGGCGCCCGGGCCGCGCAGCCCGATCTGCAGATCGTGACCTGGATCACCCGCCTGCACGAGGATATCGCCCGCCAGCAGGCCGGCCCCGACGACTACCAGCCGTTGCTGCGTCGCGGCGCCGAGCGTGACGGGCAGGGCATGGTGTTCACCGAGGCGTGGTGCGACGGTTTTCTGCGCGGCATCGTGTTCTGCCAGGACGGCTGGGCGCCGCACTTCGTCGCCCTGCGCGCGCAACTCGCGCCGATCCTCGATTTCGCCGCCGAGGCGGCGCGCGCCGACGACCTGCTCGATGCCTCCCTGCGTGAGCGAGCGCTGGCGGTGGCCGACGAACTGCCGGCGGCGCTGACGGCGATCTACAGCTACTGGCAACGCCAGCGCGGCGCCGGGCCGGGGCTCACCGGGCACTGAGTCGCGGCGCCGAGGCGAGGCGATCGGCGTGTCGTGTCGTTTCCGGCAGCCGGTAGCGCGTCGTGCAGCGCATGACCAGTTCGCAGGCGCTCGCCAGCGATACGCGGTGGCCGATGGAGACGAACAACGGCCGGGTCCCGGGGCGGGTGCGCAGCACCGCGCCGATGGTTTCCCCCTTGTCCACCAGCTCTACCCACGCGCCGCGCCGTTCCGGCACCGGCCGGTGCTCGCCGAGCAGTCTCGATTTGGCGACGCCTACGGTGGGCACGCCGGTCAGCACGCCGAGATGGCAGGCCAGCCCGAAGCGGCGCGGGTGTGCATAACCCTGCGCGTCGCACAGGATCAGGTCCGGCAGCCGCTCGAGGCGGTCCAGCGCCGTCAGCACGGCGGGAATTTCGCGAAACGACAGCAAACCGGGAACGTACGGAAACGAGACCGGCTGCTCGATGACCGACTGCGCGGTCTTCTCCAGCGACGGCAGGGCCAGTACCGCGACCGCGGCCCGCGCCAGCCCGCGGCGCCTGTCGAAGCCGACGTCCACGCCGGCGACGCGGTGCGGCTCGCCGAACCGGTCCCGGCACTCCACGCGCGGGCTCATCTGCGCCTGCAGTGCGCGCGCCTCGCCCGGCGAGAGGTCCCAGCGGTGTTCGAATTCCAGTTTCACGCTCGCTGCGCTGCGTCTCCGCGACCCGTGGCATTCTACGCCGTGCGAGCCGGCGTTCGCCGATCGCCACGGGCGCTGGTATCCTGTGCCGCGGAGTGGGGCGGGGACAGGCAGATGAGAACAACCTGGCGGCTCCTCGGCGCCCGGCGGCGATGAGCGAGGGGTTTTTCGTTTTCGGCACCTTGATGGACCGCGACGTCGCGGCCGTCGTGCTCGGGCGCCGATTCGATCCGGCGAATGCGTCGCCCGCCTGGTTGCACGGGTATCAACGGCTGCTCGTCGCCGGGGAGTGTTACCCGGCGCTGGCACCGCGGGCGGGCGGCAAGGTGACGGGGTTGCTGCTGAGCGGCCTGGGCGACGCCGACCTGGCGCGCATGCAGTTCTTCGAGAGCGAAGAATTCGAACCGCGGGCCTGCGAGGTGGAACTGGCCGACGGACGCTGGGTGAGCGCGCAGGTGTTCCTGGCGACCGAGGCGTTGCAGCTCGGCGAAGGTGCCTGGCGTTTCGACGCCTGGCTGCGCGAGCACAAGGCGGCCTACCTGGAGCGCACGCGTGCGTGGATGGCCGGCTTCGGCCGGCGGGCGACAGCGGACCTGGAAGCGGGCTGGAGCGAGGCCCCGCCCGGCGCCGCGCGCGAAGCGGGCGCCGCGGGCGAGGGGGACAAGGGTTGAGCCGCCGGCGCGAGGCGCGGGCGCGGCGCAAACGGGGATTTCTACCATGACCAAAGCGATTCGCATTCACGAGCACGGCGGACCGGAGGTACTGCGTTACGAGGACGTGGACCTGCCGGCGCCGGGCCCCGGCGAGGTGCGACTGCGCCAGAGCGCCGTGGGGCTCAATTTCATCGACGTCTACCACCGCACCGGCCTGTACCCGGTGAAGCTGCCGTCGGGCATCGGCATGGAGGCGGCGGGCGTGGTCGAGGAAACGGGCGAGGGCGTGCAGACGCTCAAGGTCGGCGATCGCGTCGCCTACGCCTCGCCGCCGCTCGGCTCCTACGCCGAGGCGCGCAACATGCCGGCCGACCGACTGGTGCGGATCCCGGACGGTATCGACGATCGCCAGGCGGCGGCCATGATGCTGCAGGGCATGACGGTGGAGTACCTGATCCGGCGCACTTACCCGGTCAAGTCCGGCGAAGTCGTCCTGTGGCACGCCGCGGCCGGCGGTGTCGGCCTGATCGCCTGCCAGTGGCTGAAACACCTGGGCGCGACGGTCATCGGCACGGTGGGCTCCGAGGAGAAAGCGGCGCTCGCACGCTCGCACGGCTGCGACCACACGCTCAACTACCGCGACGAAGACATCGCCGCGAGGGTCCGGGAGATCACCGGCGGCGCCGGTGTGCCCGTGGTCTACGACTCGGTGGGCAAGGATACGTTCGAGGCCTCGCTGGACAGCTTGCGCCCGCTCGGCATGCTGGTGAGCTTCGGCAACGCGTCGGGCCCGGTGCCGCCGTTCCAGGCGGGCATCCTCGCGCAGAAAGGCTCGCTCTATTTCACGCGCCCCACCCTGATGACCTACACCGCCGAGCGCGAGGACCTGCAGGCGAGTGCCGCCGCGCTGTTCGAGGTGGTGCAGACCGGCGTGGTCAAGATCGAGGTCAACCAGACCTACCCGCTGGCCGAGACCGCCCAGGCGCACCGCGACCTCGAAGCGCGTAAGACCACCGGCTCGACGGTGTTGCTGCCTTGATCGGTGGCGGTCGTTCAGCGACCGCGCGGCGCGGCGTGCGTGTCGCAGTCCGGTGAGGTAACGCAGGGAAAGAGCGCGTCCGCGCGCACGTAGTCGCCGAGCCGGCGGGCGCAGAAGGCGACGAGTTCGCGCTCCAGCTCGCCGCGGTAGCCGACCATGCGCCCGCCGGTTTCCAACGGGCCGGCGAACAGCGACTCGTCGGGGTAGAGCGCGGCCATGGTCTTGAAGAACGCCCGCGGCAGGCGAAACGCGCCGAAGCTCACCGAGTGCAGCGCGTCGGCGTCGAGTCCGGCGAACACCTGCTCGAAGAGATCCCCGTACGCTTTCTCGTAGTCGTCGGTGTAGATCAACGGATCGAAGCGCAGGCCCAGCTTCCAGCCCCGCGCGGCCAGCTTGTGCAGCGCTGCCACCCGCCGTTCGACGCCCGGCACCTTGTGCTCGAGCGCCGCGTGCGCGCCGGGCGGTGTGAAACTGAAAGCCACCACCACGTTGGCCAGCGCCGGGCGATCCAGCAGCGCGCGGATCTGCGTACTCTTGGTCCGCAACTCCAGCCAGGCATCGGGGCGCGCCGCGAAATACGGCAGGCACCACTCGACGAATCCGGTCAGCGGTTCGAATGCCAGGCTGTCGCAGTCGTAGCCGGAGAAGAACCAGCACGGCTCGCCCGGATGTTGCACGCGCCGGGCGTCCATGGCCGTGGCGAAATCCTCGTAGTTGACGAACAGCACGTAGTTGGCCGAGCGGAACATGCCCTGCAGAAAACAATACCGGCAGTCGTACACGCAGTTGAGCATGTGCGAGAAATAGTGGTTGTGCTCGCCGCCCAGTCCGTAGCCCGGCGGTGCGGGAAGCACCAGGCCGCCGTGCTTGCGCGCCAGGATCAACGCGGGCTCGGTTTTCTGCAGCCGGAAATTCTGCGACCTGGGGTTGAAGACCTCACCGTAGCGTTCGCACTCGATGCGCGTTGCCTGCGGGTAACGTGCCAGCACCGCGCGGGTGCGCGGATGCGCGGCCACCGACGCCTCGATGTAGATGCGCCGGATCACGGCGCCGGGAAACGCACCGGCAGCGCACGCAGGCCTGCTTCCAGCGCGAGCAGCAACTCGCGCGAGCCGCGCGGGCCGCTCGGCAGGGCGTGCAGCGGATCCCGCTCCGGTGCGAGCACGCGCCAGCGCTGCACGAGCCGCGCCAGGCGCACGCGCTGCGTGGCGCTGAACCGGGCCGAGCCCAGCAGCTGCACGACGGCCGGGTCGGACGACGCCGGGTGCGGTAATCGGGCGGCGGCACCCGCAAGGGTTGCGGCGCAATCGGCGACCGCCCCGGCGTTGTCGCTCACCCGTTGCTCGATACCGGCGCCCGTCAACTGCGAGGCCGGGTTCGCGCGGTTGTCGGACACGATCTTGAGACAATGCACCAGCTCGGCACTGGCGCTGGCGAGCGCGATGGGGTAGAAGCCGGCGGCTTCCATGTCGTACAGGCTTTGATCGGGAAAACCGGTCTCCGGCGCGTCGACGCTGGTCAGTGCGCAGGCCGGCGTCGCGCCGAGCAGCGACAGTGACGGGTACCAGCGACGGGCCGCGGCGCGATCGCACACGGTGTGGGCCAGCCGCACGCTGCCCGGTTCCAGGTCCGCGTGTCCGGCCACACCGACGTTCAGCCAGGCCCGCGGGCCTGGCGCATCGGCCACGGCGTGCGCGTAGGCGACCGCGGCCGCGGCCCGGACCTTGCCGACGCCGGCGATCACCAGCCAGGCGGCCGCGCCCGCGAGCTCGCCCCGGTAGAGCGGGAACAGCCCCGGGCCGTGGGTGCGCAGCCCGAACCGGGCGATCAGCGGCCGCGCCTCCTCGG
>JBFJWO010000249.1:0-7532 GCA_041623575.1 Gammaproteobacteria bacterium | reverse complement strand
CTCGAAAAAATGGATCGCGCCGCCGGCGACGAATTGTTCGGCCGCTACCGCCACCTGCTGGCCCGGGACGCCGCATGAGCGTGCACGCGCAGATCGGACGCATCGATATCGCGCTGCACGGCGTGTCGGCCGACCTCGCGCGGGCCGCCGCCGACGGCCTCGAGGAGGAACTGCGCCGGCGCCTTGCAGCCCTGCGACCGGGGCCCGGGCCGTTCGCTCGGCGGGCCGGGCTGGGGCTCGCCGAACTGTCGCTGAGCCCGTTGATCCTGCGCTCGACGCTCGACGCCGGTGCGCTGCGCGCGCTGCTGGCCGAGCACATCGCGCTCGCGCTCGGCGACGAGTTGGGCGCAACGCCGGACGAACCCGCAGCGCGTGCGGAGGGCGCAGGCTGATGGCCTTCCTGATGCGTGCCGCGCTGGTCGAATACGGCAGCGACGTGCTCGGGCCGATTCCGAACATCGTCGTGTTCCAGTTCAACCCCGAGCAGATGACACGCACGCTCAACATGCCCGCCGAGCCCGGGGCCGATGCGCCCGAGCGCGCCCGCATCACCGAGGCGCATACGGTGAGCGCGCCGCCCACCGAGAGCTTTTCGGTAACGGCGCACTTCTCGGCCATGAACGACCTCGGCGAGGGCGGTGCGGTGTCGGCGATCCCGCGCCTGTTCGGCGTCGGCCCGCAGCTCGCGGCGCTGGAGAAGATGGCCTACCCGACGGCGGGCCTGCTGAGCGGAGCGATCGGGGCGGCGATGGACGCCATCGGCGATGCGCTCGGCGGGGGCGGGGACGACGACACCAGGCCGGTGCCGCGCGAGGACGCGCCACGGGTTCTGTTCATCTGGGGCCCGTCGCGCGTGCTGCCGGTCAGGATACGTTCGATGTCGATCACCGAGCAGCAGTACGACGCGTTGCTCAACCCGGTCCAGGCCCAGGTCGAGATCGGCCTGGCGGTGGCCACCATCCCGGCCAAGACCGGCGACATCATCGGCAAGGGCGCACTCGACTACACCAACACGCTGAAAGAAGCGCAGGCGCTGTTGAACCTCGCCAAGGCGGTCGAACTCGCCGCCGACGTCATTCCCTTCTAGAGGAGCGAGCAAGCATGTTCCACGACACGTCCCGCTACCGCCGCACGCCGATCGTGCAGACGCACGACGCGCTCGGGCGCCCGGTGCAGGCGGTCGAGCTGCGCCGATTGCCGGAGACGGCCGGCGAGGACGAGGTGGTCAACGACGGTCACCAGCTCGACAGCATGAGCCAGCGGCGCTACGGCGACGGCGCGCGCTTCTGGCACATCGCCGACGCCAACACCGCGCTCGAGGCGAACGCGCTGGTGCAGCGCCCGGGCGCGGTGCTCAAGGTGCCGCAGCGCTGAGATGGCACGCACCGAGTACAAGGTGTTTCTCGACAACGTCGCGGCCGACGCGCAGACGCTCGAGCGCTTTGCCGAGATCCGCGTCGACCAGGGCATCGACATGGCCGCGGAGGCGGAGCTGCAGGTGCCGATCGGGGTCGACGACACCGGTGTGTGGTCGGGTGTCGAGGAGGACTTCGCGCAGCCCTTCGCCCGCATCCGGGTGGAGGTCAAGACCGGCGACAGCGGGTTCGTGCCGCTGATCGACGGGCCGGTGGTGGCGCAGCGCTTCGAGCTCGACGCCGCGCCCAATGCCTCCAGCCTGGTGCTGGTGGTGCAGGACGACAGCGTGTTGCTGAACCGCGACGAGGCGGTGGAGCTGTTCGAGGACCTGTCGCCGGACGCGGTCGCGCAGCAGCTGTTCGCCCAGGCGGGCCTGAGCGCACGCACCGATGCGGTGGCGTCGCCGGCCGGCGGCTTCGAACGCTACCTGGTGCGGCGCGGTACGGCGATGCAGATGCTCAAGGAGCTCGCGCGCCGCCACGGGCTGTTCGTGTACGTCGAGCCCGACAGCGCGCCGGGCACTAGCGTCGGCTACTTCGTGCGCCCGGTGCTCGCCGGCGGCGAGTTCCCGCAGCTGCTGCTGATGGGCGCCGAGCGCAACATCAACCGCTTCAGCGCCGAGTTCGACGCGCTGCGACCGTTGCGTGCGCGCGCGGCCAACCTGGCCATTGCCGGCCTGCAGCCGCTCGAGAGCGAGTCACAGGCGAGCGATCTCCAGGCCCAGGGCGAGGAGCCCGTGCACGACGTGGTGGAGGCGGGCGTGGCGCTGATGGCGCGTACCCGCGAGATGCCCGAAGACCTCGACGCCGCCACCGCGGCCGCGGTCAACCACTCGAGCTGGGCCTACTCGGCCAACGCCGAGGTGCAGGCCGATCTCTACGGTGCCGTGCTGCGCCCGCACCGGGTCGTCAGCGTCGCCGGCGCCGGCGCCAGGCTGAGCGGCGAGTGGCTGATCAGCCGTGTCACCCACACCCTGCGCGACACCGGCTACAGCCAGAGCGTGGCGCTGAAACGCAACGCGCGCTCGGCCGGGGCGGGCGCTGCGCTGCCCGGTGGGATCTTCTGATGCAGGGCGCCTACGAACGCCTGCTGGTGGAAATCGCCGAGTTGCAGCGCTCGCGGTTCTACGGCAAGTACCGCGGCACCGTGAGCGACGTCGACGACCCGCAGGGGATCGGGCGGATCAAGGCGCGGGTGCCGGAAGTGCTCGACGACGTCGAGTCGCCCTGGGCCCTGCCGAGCGCGCCCTATGCCGGGGACGGGATCGGCAGCTTCGCGATTCCCGCCGTGGGCTCGGGCGTGTGGGTGGAGTTCGAAGCCGGCGACCCGGCGCGCCCGATCTGGAGCGGTTGCTGGTGGGACAGCGGCCAGCCGCCGCAGACCGAGGCCGGCGCGGACGCGACGCCCGCGATCAAGATCATGCGCACCGAGACCGGGCTGATGCTGAGCATGGACGACGACGGGCAGACCATCAGCGTCAGCGACGAGCGCGGCGACAACCTGCTCAGGATCGAAGTGAGCCCGGGCAAGATCACCATCCAGGCGAGCGCCAAGGCGGTCGTCGAGGCGCCCGCCATCGAACTGGTCGAGAACGCCACCCACCCGCTGGTGTTCGGCGACGAATTGCTCAACTACCTCAACCAGGTGACCCAGATGTACCAGAGCCACACCCACCCGGGCGAGACCTGCCTCGGCATCCCGGTGACGCCGGCGCCGCCGGTGCCGCCGCTGCCGACACCGCTGCAGACCATGCTGTCGCAGAAAGTGAAGACCGGGTAGCGGGACGCGACGATATGGCGCTCAAGCCCGGTACCTTCAGCAACTTCGCCAACAGCATGGCGGCGGCCATGGAGCAGGCGTTCCAGGCCGAGTGGGACCTGCACAAGGACCTGCCGCTCGGCGACGACACCGACCGGCGCATCCTGTTCGCGGCGATCGCGCAGGGCATGGTGAACTACCTGCGCGACCATCTCGACGGCTCGCTGAGCGTCGACGTCAGCGTTACCCAGTTGAGCGGCAACAACGTCGCCAGCAGCGGCAGCAGCGTGAACGTCACGCAGAACGCCGGGGCCGGCAACCGTGTGCGGAGCGAGGGCAGCGCCACCAACGTGGCGTTGTCGGTCGAATGAGCGGCCGCCACCTCGCGTTCCCCTTTCGGATCGGCGCGGACGGGCGCACGGCAACGCCGGTCGACGTCGATGCCCACGTCAAGGGCGAGATCGTGCAGTTGCTGCTGACCACGCCCGGCGAGCGGCCGTTCATGCCGGACTTCGGCGGTGGCCTGCGCCGGCTGGTGTTCGAGGCCAACGACCAGGTCACCGCCGGGCTCGCCAAGGCGGTGGTCAGCGACGCCCTGGGTTTCTGGCTGCGCGAGCGCGTGCGCGTGCTGCGCCTGGAGGTCGAGAACCGCGACGCGACCCTCGTCGTGGACCTGCAATACCGAGTGCTCGCCACCGGCGAGGAACGCCGCGTGCGGTTCGAACATGCCTGCTAACGCCCGCATCGACGCCGAGCGCCTGGCCGATCGTGCCGCGGACCTCGTCGCGCACAACGGGATCGGGCGCGTGTTCGTGACCCTGGACATGGCCGCCACGCCGCCGGCCGCCGTGCTGGAGGTGGAGTTCTTCACGGCGGTGGCGCTGGCCGACATCGTCAGCGACGTCGCCACCACGGCCAAGGAGGCGGGCGACGTCTTCACCATCGCCGGCGGCTCGCGGCTGCCCGGCGTCGCCGAGGGCAGCCGCGGCGTGGTCGGCGTCACCGCGCTCGCCGCCGTCCCCGGCGCCAACCGGCTGCGCCTGACGGTCGCGCCGATCGGCGACTACTCGACGTACACCCTGATCATGCAGGACCGGGCCTACGCGTTCGACCCGTTGCTGAGCACGGCCGCGTTCAAGTTCCGCCCGGGCTGTTTCAACACCAACTGCGCCCCGTTGGGCGAGCACGAGCCGGCCGCGGACGAGCCGCCGATCGACTACCTGGCCAAGGACTTCCATTCGTTCAGGCACCTGCTGATGAACGCCATGCGCGAGCGCGTGCCGGGCTGGGAGCCGAGCAGCGAAGCCGACCTCGACCAGGTGCTGATCGGGCTGATCGCGGCCGACGCCGACGAGCTCAGCGACTTCCAGGACCGGGTCGCCAACGAGGCCTATCTCGGCCGGGCCCGCAAGCGCGTGTCGCTGGCGCGCTACGGCCGCTTGCTCGACTACCACGTCCACCAGGGCAACCAGGCCAGCACCTGGCTGGCGTTGCGGGTCAACGCCGACACCGTGATCGACCGCCCGTTCGGCGTGTGGACGGGCGGCGACTGGCGGCACGCGCAGGCCGCGATCTTCGCCAGCCGGCACAGCGCCTCGGCGCCGCAACCGCTGTTCGCAGCGCTGAACGAGTTGCACCTCTACACCTGGGAGAACGTGGTCACGGCGCTCGACGCCGGCACTACCGAGGCCGACGTGGTGACGCCCGGCGCGGGGATGACCCAGCCGCAGGCCGAGGCGCTGCGCGACCTCCTGCGCCGCGCCGACGTGACCCACCTCGCGCTGGCGCAACGGCTGAATCCCGCTACCGGCACGGTCAACGGCGTCGACAAGAGCGCGCGCCAGGTCGTGCGCCTGCTGGACGGCGACGCCGCGGCCGAAGCGCTCGAAGACCCGGTGGCGGGCAGCTGGCTGGTAAGGGTGCGCTGGCGCGAGTCGGACTACCTGCGCCGGCGCTATTGCTTCGTCACCGCCTGCGAAGGGCAGCCGGTGGAGTCCGCGGTCAGCGCGTTTCACGCCAACCTGATCGAGGTCTCCCACGGGCGGGCGCACCGCACCGTGTTCCGCGCGCCGGGGGCGGCGCCGGGGGTGGACGACGAGACCCCTTTCGAGCGCCTGCACTACCGCCACTACACGCCGCTCGCCAACCGGCAATTGCTGCGCGGCGTCGACGAGACGGGCAGCGAGGTGTTGCCGAGCTACGCCGAGCTGCCGCTCGGGCCCTTGTCCTACCGCGCCACCCCGCCGGGCGGCGAAGTCGCGGTGCGTTCGACGCTGAGCGTGACGGTGGCGGGTTTCTCCGATCCCTGGGACGAACGCGCCGACCTCGTCGAGTCGCAGGGCAACGACGACCACTTCGTGGTGGAAACCGACGAGCACCAGTGCAGCCGCGTGGTGTTCGGCAACAACGTCAACGGCCGCGCGCTGCCCGAGGGTGCCGAGGTGACCTGTACCTACCAGGTCGGGCAGGGCAGCGCCGGCAACGTCGGCGCCGATACCCTGCGCGGTTTCGACGGCTCGGCCAGCGGCTTCCCGGCGGTCGCCGAGGTCTGGAACCCGCTCGACGTCACCGACGGCCGCGACCCCGAGCCGCCAGCGGAGATCCTGCGCCGGGTTCCGGAAGCCTACCGCGCCCGCCAGTTGCGGGCCGTGACCCTGGAGGACTACGCCGAGCGTGCCGAGGAACTCGCGCAGGTCTCGCACGCGCGCGCCCGCTACCTGTGGGCCGGCAGCTGGCGAACGGTGCGGGTGTCGATCGACCTCAAGGCCGGCTTCGACTGGGACGAGGAGCAGGAGGCCATCACGCGGCACCTCGACGCCGTGCGCCTGATCGGTGAAGACCTCGAGGTGCGCGCAGCGCGCCGGGCGCCGGTCGACGTCGTTCTGGTCGCCTGCGCGCATCGCGATTACTGGCCCGACGATCTCGAGCACCTGTTGGCGACCGAGTTCTCCGCCGGTTACACGGCGGACGGGCGGAGCGGGTTCTTTCACCCCGACAACTGGACTTTCGGCCAGACCCTGCACGCGAGCCAGATCGTCGGGCGCGCGCTCGCCGTCACCGGCGTCGAGCGCGTCCTGTCGCTGCGCATGCGCCGCAGCCATGCGGTGTCCGGTCCCGCCACCGGCGTGATCAGCCTCAGCGCGCAGGCGTTCGCCGGCGCAGAGGTCGAGCGCATCGAGGTCGAGCCGTTCGAGATCGTCAGCGTCGCCAGCGACCCCGATCACCTGGAACTCGGGCGCATCGAGTTCGACGTTCGCGGCGGGCGCGGGCAATGACCGAGCCCGTAACGCAGCGGAGCAGACCATGACGTGCAAGCACGATTGCCCGCCGGCCCCGGCGCTCGCGCGGCGCCTCCACAACCGGCCCGGGTTGGCCGCGATCGACTATCGCCTGCTCACCTACTCGCGGGCGCGTGCGCACATGCTGGCGCTGCTGAACCAGGAGCCCGTGCTCCGGGCCTGGACCCACCGCGGCGCCGACGACCCGGGCATCGCGTTGCTGGAGGGCAACGCGCTGATCGGCGACGTGCTGAGCTTCTACCAAAACCTCTACGCCAACCAGGCGTTCCTGCGCAGCGCCGGGTGGGACAGCGCGGTCGCCGAACTGGTGCAGCTGACCGGCTACCGCCTGGCGCCGGGGGTCGGCGGCGAGGCCCTGTTCGCCGTCGAGGTCAAGGGCGAGAGCGCGGTCACGGTGCCGCGCGGTTTTCGCTTCAAGGCCAAGCTGGCCGGGCGCGAGCAGGAGGACGAGTTCGAAAGCGTCGAGGAAACGACGGCCTGGCCGCACCTCGGGACCTTCCGCCTCTACCGCAAGCCGCAACCGCCAGCGGCCATGCTCAAGGGCGAGCGCCAGCTGGAACTGCTCGCGATCGGGGGCGACGTCACGCTGGCCGCGCGCCGGGCGGTGGACCTGCGGGCCGGCGATCGCGTCATGCTGGTGCCCGATTCCAGCATGTTCGACGTCACCGGCACCGCCTACAGCAACCAGGCGCCGGCCGAGATCCACAGCGTCGAATCGGTGGAGGTGGTGCTCGACCGCGTGCTGATCACCTTCGAGGGGTCGCTGCGACACTCGCGCGGTAGCGCCATCCGCGCCTTCAAGCTGGGGCGCAGCTTCTCGCACTTCGGCCACGACGCCCCGCGCCGCGTGACTTTCTTCGACGGCGTGACGACGCGCGTCGAGGCCACCCGCTTCGAGCGCAACATCTACGGCAGCTCCGCCGACGAGTCGCGATCGCCGAGCGCCAGCGGCCTGAGCCCGGCCCCGCCGCCGGTCACCCTGTACTCGGGCTTCGCCGTCACCGAGATGGCCCTCGACCAGGAGGTCGACGACCTCGCCGTCGGCGGGCGGCTGATCTG
>JBFJWO010000248.1:0-7547 GCA_041623575.1 Gammaproteobacteria bacterium | reverse complement strand
GGTGGCGCGCCGGCTGCTGGAACTGATCGCCCAACGACTCGAGCAACGGGACTGAGACCATGACGGAAATTCTTCTGCGCGCCGCGGCGGCGCTGCTGCTGGCATTTGCCCTCGGCGCCTGCGACAGCGGCGGCGACGATGGCAACGGTGGGTCCGGCACCGCCGGGGTCACGATCGGCGGCAACCCGGGCACCACCGGCGAAGACGGCAGCACGACAACCTTCACTGTAGTGCTCGACCGTGCGCCCAGCGCAAACGTGGTAGTCACCGTGACGTCCACCGACACGGGCGAGATCGAGGTGACGGCGGGCGGCGCTTTGACCTTCACTCCTGGGAACTGGAACCAACCGCAGACAGTCACGCTTACCGGGCAGGACGACGACATCGTGGACGGCGACGTCAGTGTTGCAATTACTGCGACGGCCGGTGGAACGGGGGGCTACGCGGGCGAGAGCGATACCGTGAACGTCGTCAATACCGACGACGGTGAAGTCGTTGCCGCCGGCGTCACGATCGGCGGCAACCCGGGCACCACCGGCGAGGACGGCAGCAGTACCACCCTGACCGTGGTGCTCGACCAGGAACCCGGCGCCGACGTGCTGGTGGCGGTGTCCTCCGCCGACCCGGGCGAGATCGAGGTGACCGCGGGCGGCGCCCTGACCTTCACGCCGGCGAACTGGAACCAGCCGCAGACCGTCACCCTGACCGGGCAGGACGACGAGATCCCCGACGGCGACGTGGTGGTGCAGATCACCGCGAGCGCCGGCAACACGGGCGGCTTCAGCGGCGAGAGCGACACGGTGAACGTCACCAACCTCGACGACAACCGCGAGTTCGCCGCGGCCATGGACAACACGCTCTACGAAGACGGCATGAACCCTGCGACCACCAGCAACGGCGCGGGCCAGCACCTGTTCACCGGGCGCGTCGGGGTGATGGGCAATTTCTACCTGCGCCGCGCCCTGATCGCGTTCGACCTGTCGGCCATCCCCGACACCGCGACCATCACCGGGGCGACCCTGCGACTGAACTACTCCAAGGGCCAGAACGCGAACGCCACCGAGATCGGCCTGCACCGCCTGCGGGTCGGCTGGGGGGAGGAGGACTCCGACGCGCCGCTCAACGAGGGCGAAGGCGCCACGGCGCAGGTCGGGGATGCGACCTGGACCCACCGCGCCTCGGGCAGTTCCGCCTGGACCGCCCCCGGCGCCTCGGCGCCCAACGACTACGACGCCAACGCGAGCGCCACCGCGACCCTGACCAACACCGGCAGCTACGACTGGACGGGCGGGACGCTCGCCACCGACGTGCAGCAGTGGGTGAACGGCACCAACCAGAACCACGGCTGGATCCTGATCCTCACCGACGAGGGCGTGAACAGCTCCGCCAAGCGCCTCGACAGCCGCGAGCACCCGGATTTCGGCTCGCGACCGGTGTTGCTGGTCGATTACTGAAACGCGCCGCTGCCGAGCGCATCGACCGCCACCGGGGGCGGCGCAATCGGTTGGGCTGTGCCCGTGCAGCAATCGCCCGGGCTCTTTCGTATAATCCCCGCCGGCGCCGCCCGGACAAGACTCCCGCATGCCCCGCATCGATCTCAAGATCCTCGACGAGCGCCTCGGCGCTTCCATCCCGCTGCCGGACTACGCCACCCCCGGGTCGGCAGGGCTCGACCTGCGCGCGTGCCTCGAGGCGGCGCTGGTGATCGAACCGGGCGAGACGCACCTGGTGCCGAGCGGCCTGGCGATCCATATCGCCGACCCCGGTTACGCGGCGGTGCTGCTGCCGCGCTCCGGGCTCGGCCACAAGCACGGCATCGTGCTCGGCAACCTGGTCGGGCTGATCGATTCGGACTACCAGGGGCAGGTGTACGTCTCGTGCTGGAACCGCGGTCACGAACCGTTCACCGTCGAGGTCGGCGAGCGCATCGCGCAGATGGTGATCGTGCCCGTGGTGCAGGCCGAATTCCGGGTGGTCGAGTCGTTCGACGCCAGCGAGCGCGGCGCGGGCGGGTTCGGGTCCTCCGGGCGGCAATAGCCCGGATCTTGCAGGGTCCGGCCAATCGCTCTCGCGCCCGGGGTTTCCCGATGGCGCGGGGCAGCCAACGGCAGGTGACAGCATGCAGATAGAAGCCAGTATCTTTCGTGCCTACGACATCCGCGGCGTGGTGGAGAACGCGCTGACGCCCGACGCGGTCGGCCTCATCGGCCGGGCGTTCGCGGCCGAAGCGCGGGCACGCGGACAGCAGCGCGTCGCGGTGGCGCGCGACGGACGGCTGTCCGGACCGGACCTGGTGGCGAGCCTCACTCGGGGGCTGCGCACCGGCGGCTGCGACGTGATCGACATCGGCATGGTGCCCACACCGGTGCTCTACTTCGCGACCCACCACCTCGGCACCGGCACCGGCGTGATGGTGACCGGCAGCCACAACCCGCCGCAGTACAACGGGCTCAAGATGATGATCGGCGGCGACACGCTCGCCGGCGACGCGGTGCAGGCACTCTACCGGCGCATCGTGAACGACGATTTCAGCGAGGGCGCGGGCGCGCGCCGCGAGCACGCCATCGACGAGGACTACGTCCACCGCATCACCGGCGACGTCAAGCTCGCCCGCCCGATGCGCATCGCCGTCGATTGCGGCAACGGCGTGGCGGGCGCGCTGGCGCCGCGCCTGTTCCGCGAGATGGGCTGCCTGGTGACCGAACTCTACTGCGACGTGGACGGCACCTTCCCCAATCACCACCCGGACCCGAGCAAGCCGGAAAACCTCGCCCAGCTGATCGAGACGGTCAAGGCCGACGCGCTCGACGTCGGCTTCGCCTTCGACGGCGACGGCGACCGCCTGGGCGTGATCGACAACCGCGGGCGCGTGATCTGGGCCGATCGCCAGATGGTGCTCTATGCGCAGGACGTGCTGTCGCGCAACCCGGGTGCGCGCGTGGTGTTCGACGTCAAGTGCTCGAGCCGGCTCGCGCCCGCGATCCGCGCGGCCGGCGGCGAGCCCGACATGTGGAAGACCGGGCACTCGTTCATGAAGGCGCGGCTGAAGGAGACCGGCGCGCTGCTGGCCGGCGAGATGAGCGGGCACGTGTTCTTCAAGGAGCGCTGGTACGGCTTCGACGACGCGCTCTACACCGGCGCGCGCATGCTGGAGATCCTGAGCGGCAGCGAGATGGACCCGGCGAGCGTGTTCAACGCCATCCCGGATGCGGTCAACACGCCGGAACTGAACGTGCACTTCCCCGCCGAGGGCGACAACTTCCGGTTCATGGAGGCCTTTCTCGCCGAGGCGAAGTTCGAGGGCGCCGAGATCGCGACCATCGACGGCCTGCGCGCGGATTTCGCCGACGGCTGGGGCCTGGTGCGGGCCTCCAACACCACGCCCTCGCTGGTGATCCGCTTCGAAGCCGACGACGAGGAAGCGCTGGCGCGGATCCAGTCGGCGTTTCGCGCGGCGATGCTCGCCACGCGCGCCGACCTCGAGCTGCCTTTCTGACGCCCGTGGACGACCGCGCCACCACCATCGCGCAGGTGCTGAACGAGGCGCTGCCCTACATCCAGCGCCTGAGCGGCAAAACCGTCGTCGTCAAGTACGGCGGCAATGCCATGACCGAGCCGCGGCTCAAGATGAGCTTCGCGCGCAACGTGGTGCTGCTCAAACACGTCGGCATAGACCCGGTCATCGTGCACGGCGGCGGCCCGCAGATCGGCGGCCTGCTCGAGCGCCTGGGCAAGGTGAGCGAGTTCGTGCAGGGCATGCGGGTCACCGACACCGAGACCATGGACGTGGTGGAGATGGTGCTCGGCGGGCAGGTCAACAAGTCCATCGTGGCGCTGATCAACCAGGTCGGCGGGCACGCGGTCGGCCTGACGGGCAAGGACGGCAGCCTGATCCGGGCACGGCCGCTGCGCCTCAACGACGCCAGCGGCGCGGCCATCGACATCGGCCAGGTGGGCGAGGTGGAGCGCATCGACCCCTCGCTGGTGCGCATCCTCGACCAGGGCAACTTCATCCCGGTCATCGCCCCCATCGGCGCCGACGAGGCCGGCCGGGCCTACAACATCAACGCCGACCTGGTGGCGAGCAAGGTGGCCGCGGTGCTGGGGGCGGAAAAGCTGCTGCTGTTGACCAACACCCCGGGGGTGCTCGGCCCGGACGGCAAGCTGTTCACCTCCCTGGGAGCACAGGACGTACAGCGACTCATCGACGAGGGCGTGATCGCCGGCGGCATGCTGCCGAAGGTGCGTTGCGCGCTGGAGGCGCTCGAGGCCAACGTGACCACCGCCACCATCCTCGACGGACGGGTGGAGAACTCGGTGCTGCTGGAGTTGTTCACCGACGCCGGCATCGGCACGCAGCTGCGCGCCTGAACGGCGCGCCCCGCAGCCGCTTCCAGCGAGACTACTGGCGCAGGGCGCGCAACTCGCGGTAGCGCATCAGGTCGGTCTCGAACTGGCTGACGATGTTGTCGCGCTCCTCGCGGCGCGATTCCAGCGCGCGGCGATGGGCTGCCATCTGCTCCGACAGGCGCTTGTGGTCGATGGCCAGGTTGCCGGGTATGGGTTCGCGCGCCGCCCTGAGGGTCTGCATGCGCGAGTCCAGTTTCTCGTAGCGCTGGCCGAGGTCGGCGAGCGTCTTGCTGGCGAGGTTGATCGCGGAGTCCACGCTCGCCAGGCGGTCCTCGCGCGCCAGCACCAGGTCGCGCTCGGAGGCGAAGGTCTCCAGCAACACCTGGTCGCGGATCGCCTGCTCGCGCTCGACGCGCTCGCGCTCGGCCTGCTGCTGCTTCTCGCGGCGTTCGGCTTCGAGTTCCTCCGGGGTCTTGGCTCGGCGCACGTTTTCGCGCACCAGGCCACGCTCGTCGAGCACCTGGTGGCGCTCACGGGCCTGGTCGGGAGGAATCTTGTCGCTGTAGAAGACGTTGCCGTTCTCGTCGACCCACTTGTACAGCTTGGCGTTGGCCGCAGACGCCGTCACCAGCAGCACCGCGAGCAACGTGCCGGCCTGACGCATTCGTTTCGGTCTCATCGACTGCCACCTGGAATTGGGGCTGATCCAAACCGTGCAGTCTAGCCACGCGCGCCCAATCGAAACCGCGCGCGCCGTCACAGCACGACCTCCTGCAACGCGGCGCGCGCCCGTCGCGAAGAAAACGCGAACGGCAGCGCTCGACCCCGTTGCCGTGACAGTCATCGCCCGCTGTACCGCGGGTCGACGCTGCCTCCACGCCCCTTTTCCGATCGAAGTATCGATCAAACGAAGCAACAATCGCGCCATTCGGCGCCAGCCGCGACCTTCGCTCCGCTCCCCGGGAGCCGCGCCCGGCGGGTGCTCTCCCCAGAGTCGGGTATCATACAGCGCGCCGCGCCGCATGACCCAGGCCGCGGACCATCGCCTAACGAATTGGTAATCTCGAATTGCGTCCTGCCAACCAGGTAAGCGCCGGCGCGGAGCACGTGCCGTGCGCGTGATTTCGCTCAACGCCAACGGCATCCGTGCCGCCGCCCGCAAGGGGTTTTTCCGCTGGCTGTCGCGCCAGCGCGCGGACGTGGTGTGCGTCCAGGAGACCAAGGCGCAGGCCGGGCAACTCACCGACCGGGTCTTCCACCCGCGCGGCTTCCACTGCTACTACCACGACGCCGAGAAGAAAGGTTACAGCGGCGTGGCGCTGTACACACGCGAGCGCCCCGACGAGATCGTCTACGGCCTCGGCGAGCAGGCCATCGACCGCGAAGGGCGTTACCTGGAGGCGCGTTTCGACGGCCTCTCGGTGGTGTCGCTGTACGCCCCGTCCGGCACCGCCGGCGAGGAGCGCCAGCGCTTCAAGTTCGACTTCATGGACCGGTTCATGCCGCACCTGGCGAACCTGCGCCGGCGCGCCGGCGAGTACATCATCTGCGGCGACTGGAACATCGCGCACCGCAAGATCGACCTCGAGAACTGGCGCGGCAACCAGAAGCACTCCGGCTTCCTGCCCGAGGAGCGGGCGTGGATGGAGCGCCTGTTCACGCGCGCCGGGTTCGTCGACGCGTTTCGCGCGATCGAGCCCGGGCCGCGCCACTACACCTGGTGGTCGAACCGCGGCCAGGCCTGGGCCAGGAACGTCGGCTGGCGTATCGACTACCAGGTCGTCACCCCGGGGCTGGCGGAGAGGGTCCGCGGGGCGGCGATCTACAAGCGCAAGCGGTTCTCCGACCATGCGCCGCTCACTATCGACTACGACCTGTGAGCCCGCCGCTGACCCGGGGCGGCACCTGGCGCGACGCGCTGGCCAGCTACACCCATCCGCGGGTGCTCGGGATGCTGTGCCTGGGCTTTGCCGCCGGGCTGCCGTTCCTGCTGGTGTTCTCGACCCTGTCGGCCTGGCTCACCGAGTCGGGCGTCAGCCGCGCCACCATCGGCTTCTTCAGCTGGGTGGGGATCACCTACTCGATCAAGGTCCTGTGGGCGCCGGTCGTCGACCGCGTCCCGCTGCCGTGGCTGACCCGGCGTTTCGGGCGGCGCCGCAGCTGGCTGCTGCTCGCCCAGGCGAGCATCGCGCTGGCGCTGGTCGCGATGGCGTTCACGGATCCGGCCGAGGCGCTGGCGCAGGTCGCGGTGCTGGCGGTGATCGTGGCGTTCGCCTCGGCGACCCAGGACGTCAGCCTCGACGCCTACCGCATCGAGGCGGTCGAGCCCGCCCTGCAGGGCGTCATGGCCTCGACCTATATCACCGGCTATCGCGTCGGGTTGCTGGCGGCCGGCGCCGGGGCGTTCTACATCGCCGAGTTCTGGTCCTGGTCGCATGCCTACCTGGCGATGGCGGGGCTGATGTCGGTGGGACTGGTGACCGTGCTGGCCAGCGCCGAGCCGCAACCGGGCGGGGCGGGCGAGTCCCGCCAGCTGGAAGCGCGCGTGGCGGGCTTCCTGGAACGCTCCACCGCGCCGCCGCGCCTGCGCCGCCTGGGCGCGTGGTTCATCGGCGCCGTGATCTGCCCGTTCGTGGATTTCTTCGAACGCCACGGGCGCACCGCGCTGGTGATCCTGGCTTTCATCGCGGTCTATCGCATCAGCGACATCACCATGGGCATCATGGCCAACCCGTTCTACCTCGATCTCGGGTTCAGCAAGACCGACATCGCCAACGTGACCAAGGTGTTCGGGTTCTTCATGTCCATCGCCGGTGCCGCGCTCGGCGGCTTGCTGGTGGTGCGTTTCGGCGTCATGCGCCCGCTGCTGGCCGGCGCCGTGCTGGTCGCCGCCACCAATCTGCTGTTCGCGTTGCTCGCCTCGCGCAGCCCCGATCTCACGCTGCTGGCGCTGGTGATCAGCGCCGACAACCTGAGCGGCGGGCTCGCCGGGGCCGCTTTCATCGCTTACCTCTCGGGCCTGACCAACACCGCCTACACCGCGACGCAGTACGCGTTGTTCAGCTCGCTCATGACCCTGCCCGCGAAGTTCCTGGGCGGCTTCTCGGGGCTGGTGGTGGAAAGCGCGGGTTACGAGACCTTCTTCGTCCTCGCCTCGGCGCTCGGCCTGCCGGCCATCGCGCTGGTGCTGTACCTCG
>JBFJWO010000247.1:0-7591 GCA_041623575.1 Gammaproteobacteria bacterium | reverse complement strand
CGCCGCGCCGCGCACCCGCGTCGCGGCGGGCGCTCGGATCGAGATGCGCCAGCCGCCGGCGGAGCCCCGCGACGACGTCGCCGCCGAGGCCATCGCGCTCGATGTGCGCTACGAGGATCCGGACCTGCTGGTCGTCGACAAGCCCGCGGGGCTGGTCGTCCACCCGGCCGCCGGTAACCGCGACGGCACCTTGCAGAATGCCCTGCTGCATCACGACCCGAAGCTGGCCGGCGTGCCGCGCGCCGGGATCGTGCACCGCCTGGACAAGGACACCAGCGGGCTGCTGGTCGTGGCGCGCACGCTCGAAGCGCACACCTCGCTGGTGCGCCAGCTGGCCGGGCGCAGCGTGCACCGGGAGTATCTCGCGCTGGTGGTGGGCGAAGTGATCGCCGGCGCGCGCATCGAGGCGCCGATCGGCCGCCACCCGGTGGAGCGCAAGCGCATGGCGGTGGTGAGCGGCGGCAGGCCGGCGGCCACCGAGTACCGCGTGGCGGCGCGCTATCGCGGGTTCACCCTGCTGAGCGTGCGACTCGAGAGCGGGCGCACCCACCAGATCCGCGTGCACATGAAACACGCCGGCTGGCCGCTGGTCGGCGATCGCACCTACGGCACACGCGCGCGCTACCCGGCCGGTGCGAGCGAGAGCCTGCGTGCGGCGCTGGACGGGTTTCGCCGCCAGGCGCTGCATGCCGCGCGCCTGGGTCTGCGCCATCCGCGCACCGGCGAGGCCTGCCGCTGGGAGAGCGCGCCGCCACGCGATCTGCAGTCCCTGCTCGACCTGCTGGCCGCCGGGGGCTGAGCCCCGCGCCGGGCCCGGCGGCTTGAAAAAACCCCCTCGGGCCGCAATGTGTGGCGCAACTTCGAAACGGCTCAATCGGACCCCTGACCCATGCGTTCTGACAAATTCACCAGCAAGTTCCAGATGGCGCTTGCCGACGCCCAGTCCCTCGCGGTCGGGCGCGACCACCAGTTCATCGAACCCGCGCACCTGCTGACCGCGCTGCTGGACCAGCGCGACAGCAGCGTCCGCCACCTGCTCGTGCAGGCCGGCGTCAACGTCAACGCGCTGCGCTCCGACCTCGGTCAGTGGCTAGAGCAGCTGCCGAGCGTCGAGGGCACGCCGGGTGAGGTGCACCTCTCCAACGACCTCGGCCGGTTGCTCAACGTGACCGACAAGCTGGCGCAGAAGCGCAAGGACGCCTACATCAGCTCCGAGCTGTTCGCGCTCGCCGCGGTCGGCGACAAGGGCCGGCTGGGCGAGCTGCTGCGCAAGCACGGCGCCGTCGAGGGCGCTCTCGAGTCGGCCATCGAGGCGGTGCGCGGCGGTGCGTCGGTGGACGACCCCAACGCCGAGGAGAGCCGCCAGGCGCTCGAGAAATACACCGTCGATCTGACCGAGCGCGCCGAGCAGGGCAAGCTCGACCCGGTGATCGGGCGCGACGACGAGATCCGCCGCGTCACCCAGGTACTGCAGCGCCGGACCAAGAACAACCCGGTGCTGATCGGCGAACCCGGGGTGGGCAAGACCGCGATCGTGGAAGGTCTCGCACAGCGCATCGTGAACGGCGAAGTGCCCGAGGGCCTCAAGGGCAAGCGCCTGCTGGCCCTCGACATGGCGGCGCTGATCGCCGGCGCCAAGTTCCGGGGCGAGTTCGAGGAACGTCTCAAGGCGGTCCTCAACGACATCGCCAAGCAGGAGGGCAACCTGATCCTGTTCGTCGACGAGTTGCACACCATGGTCGGCGCCGGCAAGGCCGAGGGCGCGATGGACGCCGGCAACATGCTCAAGCCCGCTCTGGCGCGCGGTGAGCTGCACTGCGTGGGCGCGACGACGCTCGACGAGTACCGCAAGTACATCGAGAAAGACGCCGCGCTGGAACGCCGCTTCCAGAAAGTGCTGGTCGCCGAACCCAATGTCGAGGACACCATCGCCATCCTGCGCGGCCTGAAGGAGCGCTACGAGGTCCACCACGGCGTCGACATCACCGACCCGGCGATCGTCGCCGCCGCCACCCTCTCGCACCGCTACATCACCGACCGGCAGCTGCCCGACAAGGCCATCGACCTGATCGACGAGGCGGGCTCGCGCATCCGCATGGAGATCGACTCCAAGCCCGAGGTGATGGACAAGCTCGAGCGGCGCCTGATCCAGGCCAAGATCGAGCGCGAGGCGCTGGCCAAGGAGACCGACGACGCCTCGCGCAAGCGCCTCGCCGAGCTGGAGGGGCGCATCGAGGACATGGAGCGCGAGTTCTCCGACCTCGAGGAGGTGTGGAAGGCCGAAAAGGCCGCGGTGCAGGGCACCACGCACATCAAGGAGAGCCTCGAGCAGGCGCGCCAGGAGCTGGAGACCGCGCGCCGCGCGGGTAACCTCGCGCGCATGTCGGAGCTGCAGTACGGGCGCATCCCGGAGCTGGAGAAACAGCTCGACATGGCGGCGCAGGCCGAGATGCAGGACATGACGCTGCTGCGCAACAACGTCACCGAGGAGGAAGTGGCCGAGATCGTCTCGAGCTGGACCGGCATCCCGGTCGCCAAGATGCTCGAAGGCGAGCGCGACAAGCTGTTGCGCATGGAGCACAAGCTCGCCGAGCGCGTGGTCGGTCAGGGCGAAGCCGTGGCCGCTGTCTCCGATGCCATCCGGCGCGCGCGCGCCGGGCTCTCGGATCCGAACCGCCCGAACGGCTCGTTCCTGTTCCTCGGCCCGACCGGTGTCGGCAAGACCGAGCTGACCAAGGCGCTGGCGGCGTTCCTGTTCGACACCGAGGAGGCGGTGGTGCGCCTCGACATGTCGGAGTTCATGGAAAAGCACGCCGTCGCGCGACTGATCGGCGCGCCGCCCGGCTACGTCGGCTACGAGGAAGGCGGCTACCTCACCGAGGCCGTGCGCCGCCGACCCTACTCGGTGATCCTGCTCGACGAGGTCGAGAAAGCGCACCCGGACGTGTTCAACGTGCTGCTGCAGGTGCTCGACGACGGGCGCCTCACCGACGGGCAGGGGCGCACCGTGGACTTTCGCAACACCGTGGTGGTGATGACCTCCAACCTCGGCAGCGAGATCATCCAGCAGCTGGCCGGCGAGGAGAACTACGAGCGCATGAAGAGCGCGGTGATGGAGATCGTCGGCGGGCACTTCCGCCCCGAATTCATCAACCGCATCGACGAGGCGGTGGTCTTCCACCCGCTTGGCGAGGCGCAGATCCAGGCGATCTGCGAGATCCAGATCCGCTACCTGCGCGAGCGCCTGATCGGGCGCGACATGGACCTGGTGCTCTCCGAGCAGGCCCTGGTGCTGCTCGGCAAGGCGGGTTTCGACCCGGTCTACGGGGCGCGCCCGCTCAAGCGTACCATCCAGCAGAAGCTGGAGAACCCGCTGGCGCAGGCGATCCTGGCCGGCAAGTTCGGCCCGGGGGATGCCATCGAGGTCGGCGTGGCGGACGGCGAGCTGACGTTCGCCGCCGCGGCGCGGGCCGAGGTGGCCTGAGCACGCGCCGGGCGGCCGCGGGCGCCGCCCGGCGCCCGACGGCCCCCGGGGCGCGGGTCGACCTCGCCGCTCAGGCGGCGATGCAGCGGTTGCGCCCCGCCTGCTTGGCCTGGTAGAGCGCCTCGTCGGCGCGATCGAACACCTGCTCGGGGCTGTCGCCCTCGCGAAACTCGCTCAACCCGCACGACAGGGTGATCTGCACCGGGTTGCCCTTGTGCTTGAAATCCGCCTCCTCGACCAGGGTGCGGATCTGCTCGGCGATGCGCTCCGCCTCGGCGGTGCCCGTCCCCGGCAGCAGCATGACGAACTCCTCGCCGCCGACGCGGGCGAAGAAATCGCTCTCGCGAATGCGGCTGTCGATCAGCTGCGCGACCAGCTGCAGCACCCGGTCGCCCGCCTTGTGCCCGAAGGTGTCGTTGATCGACTTGAAGAAGTCGATGTCCCAGAGCATCAGCGAGAGTGGCGCATCGAAGCGTTTCCAGCGCACGTGCTCGAGCTCGATACGCTCCTCGTAGGCGAAACGGCTGTGCACGCCGGTGATCGAATCCTTCATCAGCCGGGCGCGGTTTTCCTGCAGGCGGCTGCGCAGCTGGGTGGTCTCCTCGCGCATCTCGTCGAGCTTCTCGTGCATCTCGGCGTTGGCCTGCTCGCTGCGCCGGCGCCGGTCCGACTCGCGCTCGCGGAACTCGCTCATGCACTCGCGCATCTGCTCGAGCTGGGTGTTGACGTCGCGCTTCAACTGTTCGAGGTCGGTCGCGCGCGAGACCTGCTCGGCCATGCCCTGCGCCCCCTCGTCCCACTGTTGCTCGAACGCCGCCTGGTTGTCGCGGCACTCGCGCATGTCGGCCTCGGAGCAGCGCACGAAGGCGTCGAAGCGCCTCAGCTGCTCCAGGATATGGCCGATGAACTCTTCGAGCTCCTGTTTTTCCCGCTGGGTCAGCAGCAGGCTCTGGCTGATCAGCTCGGCCAGGTCGTTGACGAAGCGGGGCAACTCCTCGGCGCTGATGCCTTGTAGCAACTGCTCGCGGCGCTTGCCCGCGGCCTGCTCGGTGAGCGGCGACAGGGTGATGCGTTCGAAGAGGGTGAGCAGCACGTCGGCGATAGCGTCGCCGGGCGGCTCGGTGGCGGTTGGCGGTGCCGTTTCGCCGGGCACGGACGCAGGGGGGGCGGCAGCGAGCGCGGTCTGCGGCTGGCGCCGTTCCAACTCGGCGGCGATCTGCTCGAGCATCGCCTCGACCGGCGAGTTGCGTGCCCCGGCGAGGCGCTGGCGCACCCGTCCGAGGGCGTCCGCCGGCAGCGACAGCCGATTGATGAACTGCGACAGCGCCGCCACGTACTGCTGGCGCAGGCGCAATGCGTCGGCGCTGTTCATGCCGCCGGTCGGTTCGGTTGTCTGGTTCTGCGCCGTCATCGATGCTCGCGCGGTGCGCCTTGTCGGGGCACGGTAGAAGGGTATCGGCCGCCGGCGCCGGATTCTTGATGCCCGCGCGCAAAGCCGCGCAGGGCGGGGGAGTGGGTCCTAGCCGAAAGTGCTGGCCAGTATGCCGCCCAGCGCGGCCGCCGCGAGCAGGGCGATCAGCATGCGGCGCTTGACCCCGGCGGACATCAGCGGGGGCTTGGGCAGTTCCTCCTCGGGCTCGGGCTCGCTCAACGTGCCGGGGGGAATGTCGTGCCATTCGCTCGGCAATTCCGGCAGCTTTTCGCCGTTGGCGAGCGCCGTGAGGTAGGCGCGCCGGAACTCGCGGTACTGCTCCTGAGAGATCATGGCGCGCGCGCAATACAGGGCGCAGGTCCGTAGCGTCGATCGCTGCGGGCGCACGGCCTCCTGCGCGGGCGCGCTCAGGGCCGGCCCGCCTCGGTCACGATGACCGTGGTGTTGTCGCCGCCGCCGCGTTCCAGCGCCTGGTCGAGCAGCCGCTGGCAGGCCTGGGTGGGGCTGCCCTCGCCGATCAGCGCCGCGACCTCGTCGTCGGCCAGGTCGCGCGTCAGCCCGTCGCTGCAGACCATGAAGCGGTCGCCGGGGGCCACCTCGACGTGGTCGATGTCCACGAAGAGCTTTTCCGCGACGCCGATCGCGCGGGTGATGATGTTGGCCGAAGGGTGAGCCTCGGCTTCCTCCTGGGTGAGGTGCCCGAGCGCGAACATTTCCTGCACCAGGCTGTGGTCCTCGGTCAGTTGCTGCAGATCGCCTTCGCGCCAGCGGTAGATACGGCTGTCGCCGGCCCACAGCACGAAACAGAAACGCCCGGCGGCGAACAGCACCGCCGCGGTGCTGCCCATGCCCTGGCGGATGCCGTCGCTCTCTACCCGCTGCAGGCACTCGCGGTTGGCCTTGAGCAGGCGGTCCTCGAGATCGTCGATGGACTCGCCGAGGCTGGCGCCGGGCGCGAACCCGTCGAGATTGTCGACGACCAGGCGGCTCGCAACGTCACCCGCGGCGTGCCCTCCCATACCGTCGGCCACCGCCCACAGGCCCGTCTCCCTCGATTCGAGGAAGGCGTCTTCGTTGGTGGTGCGCACGTGCCCGACGTGCGTCAGCGCACAGGAGGCCCAGTCGAAATCGCTCGTGTTCTTGCTATCCAATGTTCCCGCCAGCCGGGGTCCGAAACCGGTGGAATGAAAAGCAAGTTTAGCGCCATGGCGGGCGCCTGTGTGATCGAAATGCGCCGCCGGCGCACGTGCTTTTTGCTAGAATGCACGCCCCGTGCGGTCCCGCGAGCGTGCTTTCGAGCGACCCCGCCCAGCAACGAGCCTGCCCCGATGAGCGTGCGCACCCGTTTTGCCCCCAGCCCCACCGGTTACCTGCACGTCGGCGGCGCCCGCACCGCGTTGTTCTCGTGGCTGCAGGCCCGGCGCCACGGCGGCGAGTTCGTGCTGCGCATCGAGGACACCGATCTCGAGCGCTCCACCGAAGCCGCCCGCCAGGCCATCCTCGACGGCATGCAGTGGCTGGGGCTCGACTACGACGAGGGGCCGTATTACCAGAGCCAGCGCTTCGAGCGCTACCGCTACGTCCTCGAGCAGATGCTCGAGCGCGGCACCGCCTACCGTTGCTACTGCACCCGGGAGCGGGTGGACGCACTGCGCGAGGAATTGATGCGCAAAGGGCTGAAGCCGCGCTACGACGGGCATTGCCGGGACCTCGCGGCGCCGCCGCCGGGTGCGCCCGAGCCCGTGATCCGCCTGCGCAACCCGCTCGATGGCGAGGTGCGCTTCCGCGACCAGGTGTTCGGCCCGATCAGCGTCAGCAACGCCGAACTCGACGACCTCGTGCTGGCCCGCCCGGACGGCACGCCGACCTACAACTTCACCGTCGTGGTCGACGACCTCGACATGCGCATCACCCACGTCATCCGCGGCGACGATCATGTGAACAATACCCCGCGCCAGATCAACATCCTGCGCGCGCTGGGCGCCGAGCCGCCGGTCTACGCCCACGTGCCGATGATCCTGGGCGAGGACGGTGCCAAGCTCTCCAAGCGTCACGGGGCCGTTTCGGTCATGCAGTACCACGAGGACGGCTTCCTGCCCGAGGCGATGCGCAACTACCTCGTGCGCCTCGGCTGGTCGCACGGCGACGAGGAGATCTTCGACACCGAGCGCATGATCGAGCTGTTCGACGTCACCGACGTCAACCGCGCCGCCTCGGTGTTCAACCACGACAAGCTGCGCTGGCTGAACCAGCACTACGTGAAGGCCGCCGACGGGGCGCGGCTCGAACCGCTGCTGGCCCGGCAGCTCGAGAAACGGGACCTCGACCCGGCCGCCGGCCCGCCGCTGGCCGACACGGTCGAGGCCCTGCGCGAGCGCGCCCCGACGCTGGCCGACATGGCCGAGGCCGCCCGCTACCTGTACGCGGATTTCGACGACTTCGAGCCCCAGGCGGCGAAGAAGAACCTGACGGTCGGCTCCGGCGCCGTGCTCGCCCGCCTGCGCGAGGTGCTGGGTTCGGTCGCCGACTGGTCGGCCGAACCGCTGCACGCCGCCGTCGAGCAGGTCGCCGGCGAGCTCGACCTCAGGCTCGGCAAGGTCGCCCAGCCGCTGCGCGTCGCCATCTCGGGGCGCGCCGCCACGCCGCCCATCGACGTCACCCTGGCGCTGGTCGGG
>JBFJWO010000246.1:0-7592 GCA_041623575.1 Gammaproteobacteria bacterium | reverse complement strand
GACTGGGCCGGGGGCTTGCGCTGGCTCGCCAGCGACGCGGGCGCCGACGAGATCCGCCGCGTGGCCGCCGGCCTCGGCGGTCACGCCACGCGCTGGCGCGGCGGTGCGCAAACGCCGTTCTTCCATCCCCTGCCGCCGGCGATGCTGGCGCTGCACCAGCGCGTCAAACGCGCGCTCGACCCGGGCGGTATCTTCAGCCCCGGGCGCCTGTACCGAGCGCTGTAGGCCGGGCCCGCCATGCAGACCCGACTGGCCGATTTCGTCCGGGACACCGCGCACGGCGCCGAGGCCGAAGCCATACTGCGCAAGTGCGTGCATTGCGGCTTCTGCACCGCCACCTGCCCGACCTACCAGTTGCTGGGCGACGAGCTCGACAGCCCGCGCGGGCGCATCTACCTGATCAAGCAACTCCTCGAGGGCGCCGGCGTCTCGCGCACCACCCAACGCCACCTGGACCGCTGCCTGACCTGCCTCAACTGCGAGACGACCTGCCCGTCGGGCGTGCGCTACGGGCGACTGGTCGACATCGGCCGGGAAGTCATCGAGGAGCGCGTGCCACGCCCGGCGCTGGACAAAGCCGTGCGCTGGGGGCTGCGCAAGATGGTCCCGTTCGAAGGACGTTTCGGGGCCGTGCTCGGGCTGGGCCGCGCGCTGCGCCCGCTGCTGCCCGGTGTGCTGCGCCGCCAGGTGCCGGAACGGCGCGAGGGCGATGCGACGTGGCCGGCGCCGCCGGCACGGCCATCGCGCACGTTCGTGCTGCTGCGCGGCTGCGTCCAACCGGTGCTGGCCCCGCAAATCAATGCCGCCGCCGCCCGCGTGCTCGGGCGGGCCGGCATCAGGCTCGAAGAAGCGACCGGCGCCGGCTGCTGCGGGGCGGTCAGCCATCATCTCTCGGCCCCGCACGAGGCACTCGCCCGGATGCGCAGCAACATCGACGCCTGGTGGCCGGCGCTGGACTCCGGCGCCGAGGCGCTGGTCAGCACCGCGAGCGGCTGCGGCGCGCTGTTGCGCCAGTACGGTGAGCTGCTGGCGGACGACCCGCACTATCGCGACAAGGCCGCCGCGCTGGCGGAGCGCACCCGCGACCTGAGCGAGGTGATGGACGACGCGCTGCTCGAGACCTTGCCCATGGCCTCGGCGCACGCGCCCTCCGTCGCCTGCCACCAGCCCTGCACGCTGCAGCACTCGTTGCGCCTGACCGGGCGCGTTCCCGCGATCCTGCGCGGGCGCGGCTTCGACCTCACGCCGGTGCGTGACGGGCACCTGTGCTGCGGTTCGGCGGGCACCTACTCGGTGTTGCAACGTGACCTCTCGCAGCGCCTGCGCGCCCGCCGCCTCGAAGCGCTCGGCGAGGGCGCGCCCGGGGTCATCGCGACCGCCAACATCGGCTGCCTGCATCACCTGCAGGAAGGCACTGCGACGCCGGTGCTGCACTGGATCGAACTGCTGGACCGCTACTGCCGGGGAGAGAACGCTGCACACCCGTCGTAATACCTACGCGCCTCGGTTCGCCGCGACCGCCGCGCTGCTGGCGCTTGCGGGCGCCGTCTTCGCCGGGGAGGCGGACGTCGTCGACGCCCGCGCGGGGCGGGGCGCCGACGGCAGCTACCGCTTCGACGTGACCGTGCGCCATGCCGACACCGGGTGGGACCACTACGCCGACAAGTGGGAGGTGCTCGCGCCCGACGGCAGCGTGCTCGGCACGCGGGTGCTGTATCACCCGCACGTCGACGAACAGCCTTTCACCCGCAGCCTCTCGGGAGTCCGCGTCCCGCCGCATGTCGACGCCGTCACCGTGCGTGCTTTCGACTCGCAACACGGCAGCGGCGGGACCAGCGTGCGGGTCCAGTTGCCCCGCTGAGGCAGCTCGGTCCCGGGGTCCTGCGAACGGCCGCGGCAGGTTGGCGCGGCCCCACCGGCCCTACCGGGTGCCGGCCCTCTCGACCTCGACGGCCTAAGGCTTTCGCCGGGCGATCTTCGCCGGCTCAGGTCGACTTGCCCGTCGTGCTCACAGGTACACGGCGAACAATACGGCTCCGAGCGCCAGCCGGTACACGACGAACGGCAGGAAACCGAGCGTAGCGAGCCAGCGCAGGAAAAAGCGGATGCACAGGTACGCGCTCACTCCCGAGAGCAGCGTCGCGGCGCCCAGCATCGCCCAGTCGACGTCGAGCGGGGCCTGCGCGAGGTCGTAGCTGATCCTGGCGCCCGAGGCGGTGACGATCGGGATCGCGAGCAGGAACGAGAAGCGCGCACTCGCCTCCCGGGTCAGTCCCAGCATCAGCCCGGCCGTGATGGTGATCCCCGAGCGCGATGTGCCGGGTATCAGCGCCAGCGCCTGCAGCACCCCGATGAACAGCACGTCGCGCCAGCCGAGTTCGTGCTCGCTGCGCGTGCGCGTGGCGCGCGCATCGGCCACCCACAACAGCAGCGCGAACACCACCGTGGTGGTGGCGATCACCAGCGGTGCGCGCGAGTGGGCTTCGATCAGGTCTTTGAACAACACGCCGCAGAACACGGCCGGCACGGTGCCCAGCAACACCGCCCAGGCCAGCCGTGCATGGCGGTCGGGGCGGCGGGTGACCAGGCTGTGGGCCCACGAGACGGCCATCGCCCTCAGGTCACGACGGAAATAGGCGATCACCGCGGCCAGCGAACCGACGTGCACGGCCACGTCGAACGCCAGGCCCTGGTCGCGCCAGCCGGTCAGCACGGGCACCAGGATCAGGTGCGCGGAGCTGGAGATCGGCAGGAACTCCGTCAGCCCCTGGACCACCGCCAGCACCGCCACCTGCAGCCCGTCCACGGCCTAGAGCCTGCGGCTCAACGCGACGCTCTGGAAGCCGGGCACCCGGGTCTCGAGTCCGCGCGAGAACCCCAGCACGCCGAAGCGTTCCCCCATCTGGTCGGGCATCAGGAGCGTCTGCAGCCGCGCCGAAGCCGTGACGCCCTGAGGCGTGAGCGCCGCCTGCGCCCCGTGGCCCGCGTCGTCGAGGATACCGTTGTCGATGAGAAAGCCCGCCTGCGACGTGAAGCCCTGCAGTTCCAGTCCGGCCCCGCTCGCCGCCTCGGCCACGGCGGTGAAATCCACCGAGGCGCTGATGTCCTGCAGGCCCGGGTACCAGTAGGGATCGGCGTGCGCCCGGTGGCGGTAGTGGCAAACGAGTGTGCCGCCGTCGCGCTGCGGCGCGTAGTACTCGGCGCGCGGATAGCCGTAGTCGATCAGCAACAGCAGCCCCTGTTCGAGGGCACCGGCCAGCGCTCGCACCCAGCCATCCAGCGTCGGCGAGAGCTCGGAGGCGAAACCCGCCGCGAACGTCTGCCCCAGGTCGGCCTGCAGCGCCGCGACCGCCTGGCGCAGGGCAGGGCCGGCCGCCGACTCCTGGTCGCACAAGCGGCCGTCACGCCACGCGGTACGGATCTCGTCGACACCGCAGGGCCGGCACCGGAAGCGCGTCACCGGCAAGGCGTCGGCGACCTCGTTGGCAAACACCACGCCGCGTAGCCCGCGCGGCAACGCGCTGGCCCAGCGCACCCGCCCGGCGAGTTCGCCCGGCAGGCGGGCGATGCGTTCGCGCTGGCGGGCGCACAGCGCCGGGCTGATCTCGAGCAGCCAGTAACGCTGCGGCAGGCTTTCGCGCTTGGCCAGCGCCTGCAGCACGCCGGCGGCCAGCGCCCCGCTGCCGCCGCCCACCTCGAGCACGTCGCCGGCGCCGGTCTGTTCGTGCACCGCCGCGATCGCGTTCGCCAGGCAGCGGGCGAACTCCGGAGCGATCTCGGGCGCCGTCACGAAATCGCCGGGTGCCCCGAACTGCGCGAGGCCCGCCATGTAGTAACCGAGCCCCGGCGCGTAGAGCGCCGATTCCATGAACGCCTCGAAGCCGATGCTGCCGGTCCCGATTCGCCGGCGCAGCACTTCGAGCAGGCGCGCGCTGTGGCGCCTGGCGTCCGCGCCCGGCGGCGGCAGCACGGGCGAGCGATCGGCCGGGGCCGGCTCAGCGGGCGGAGTGGAAACCAAGGATAATCACGTATCGGTCAGACAAGGTGGCGCATTATGCAACACGAGGCACACGTCCTGCGCGACAAGGCGGCGCTGGTCACCGGCGCCGCGAGGCGGATAGGCGCCGATGTCGCCCGGACGCTGCACGAAGCCGGCATGCGCGTGGCTCTGCACTACAACACCTCCGGGCGTGAAGCCAGGGCCCTGACCGCGGAACTGAACGCGCACCGCCCCGACTCCGCCTTCGCGTTGCAGGCCGACCTGCTCGAGCCCGAAGCACCGCAGCGCCTGCTCGACGCACTCGCCGCTGAGAGCGACCGACTCGACCTGCTGGTGAACAACGCCTCGACGTTCTACGCCACGCCGCTCGGTCAGATCACCCGCGAGCACTGGCGAGACCTGCTGGGCACCAACCTGGCCGCGCCGTTGTTCCTGAGCCAGGCAGCGGCGCCGGCGTTGCGCGCCAGCACCGGCGCCATCGTCAATATCGTCGACATCCACGCCGAGCGACCGCTGCCGGGCTACTCGGTCTACTGCGCCGCCAAGGCGGGTCTGGTCGCGATCACCCGCGCGCTGGCCCGGGAACTGGCCCCGCAAGTGCGCGTCAACGGGGTGGCGCCGGGCGCCATCCTGTGGCCCGACAGCCAGGATTTTGGCGAAACCGACAAGCAGGCCGTGCTGGCCCGCACGCCCCTGGCCCGGTGCGGCGAGCCGGGAGACATCTCGCGTGCGGTGTTGTTCCTCGCGCGCGATGCCGGCTTCGTCACCGGGCAGATCCTCGGGGTGGACGGCGGCCGCTCGCTGGCGTGAGCCGGACGTCGCGCTGCCCCGTCACAGCGACAGCGAGACCTCGCTCAGCCGCGCCTCGCCCCGGAAAGCCTCCCACAGTTCAGCGTAGGTGGCGCCGAGCACCGGGTGGCGCGCCGCCGGGTTGAGTTCGCTCAGGGGGCGCAGTACGAACGCGTAGCGCGTGATGTCGTCACGCGGCAGGGTCACTTCGCCGAAGGTCCCGCAAAAGCTGCCGAACGTGAGCAGGTCCAGATCGAGGGTGCGGGAGGCGAAACGATCCTCGCCGCGCCGGCGGCCATGGCGTTCTTCGATGGCGCGCAACGCTTGCACCACGTCGGCCAGCGCGGCCCCGGTATGCAACTCGGCCACGAGATTGTAGAACGGTGCCCCGTCGAACCCCTCGGCCGGCGACTCGTAGACCGGCGACAGCCGCAGCCCTTCGAAGCGCCCGCGCAGCGCAACGATGGCCGAGCGCAGGTTGCGGCAACGATCGACATTGGTGCCGACACTGACGAACGCGGTCCGCGTCACCCGGGGGTCAGGCTCCCGCCTGCGGTGCCCCGCGCTCGATGCGCACGCCCACGTCCCGCGCGCCGCGGATGGCGCCCGGCTTGCTGACCTCGACCCGGACCCAGGGCACGCCGAACTCCTCGATCAGGATCCCCGCGACGCGCTCGGCGAGGGTCTCTATCAGCTGGAAGCGGCTGTCGACCACGAACGCGATCACGCGCTTGGCCACCGCCTTGTAGTTGAGGGTGTCCTCGATGCTGTCGCTGGCCGCCGCACGCCGGTTGTCGACGGCCATTTCGAGGTCCAGGCTGACGGTCTGGCGCGTCACCCGCTCCCAGTCGTAGATGCCGATGATGGTGTCCACGCGGATGTCGCGCAGGAAGATCGTGTCCAAGAAGCCTCCCGAGGGCGTGCTGCTCGCGGTAGAGCGCCAGCCTGTCCCGGCCGGCCGCCGCTGAGGGCGGCCAATATAGCCGCTCACCCGTGCGGATGCCACAACCGCCTTGTCCCGGGCGCGCGAATCCGCTAGAGTTCTCCGTCTTTTTTTTCCAGCAGTTCCCCAAGGAGAGGCCGGATGGCCAAAGTCTGTCAGGTAACCGGCAAACGCCCGATGTCGGGCAACAACGTGTCGCACGCCAACAACAAGACACGGCGGCGCTTCCTGCCCAACCTGCACTCGCACCGTTTCTGGGTGGAGAGCGAGAACCGCTGGGTCAGGTTGCGCGTCTCCTCCCACGGCATGCGTATCATCGACAAGCGCGGGATCGACGCGGTGCTCGGGGAAATGCGCTCGCGCGGCGAGAAATTCTGAGGGTCACATCATGCGCGACAAGATCAGGCTGATTTCCACCGCTGGCACGGGGCATTTCTACACCACAAGCAAGAACAAACGCACCATGACCGGCAAGTTCGAGATCAAGAAGTTCGACCCGGTGGTGCGCAAGCACGTGCTCTACAAGGAAGGCAAGATCAAGTAACGCCCGCCGGTCGGCCCGCGTGGGCCCGGCCGCCTCTGCCTCCGCCCCCCCGGCGCCGATCGGCCGCCGTGCTCCCTTGCCCCGAAACAATGCGTTATCGCGCCCGGCGCACGATGCAGCGTCGACCCGCCGTGGCCGGGTGGCGGCGCGCGCCTGCGAGCCCGAGCCGCTACCGGGGAAACGGCCACCGGCCGCGCTGTCCGGCCGCCGGGCGCGCAAACTTTCCAATTCGTAACTCACGCCGTCGAGTAAACCCGTACTATTCATGTCTAAAGCCGCTAAGCCTGGCGCCGATACACGGGGCATCGCGGCAAGGTTTGGCACAGCGTTTGCACGCGACAGGGGAAGCGCGTCCAGGGAGTAAGTTTCTGGCCTAGAACAACGACAACGCGGACGCTGGAAACGGCTACCAGGGGCGTGCCGTCTGAGGAAAAGGTTTGCAGTGCCGGTGCACGGCGATGCCCGGCGGCATTCCTCGAACGGGAACCACGAGAGGCCGTAAAGATGAGCATTTTCAACCAGTATCAGTCCCGCTACGACGAATCCAAGGACGAAGAATTCTCGCTGCAGGAATACCTGGAAATCTGCCACCGCGACCCGAGCGCCTACGCCAGCCCCGCGGAGCGGATGCTCACGGCAATCGGCAAGCCGGAACTGGTCGACACCCGCAAGGATCCGCGCCTCAGTCGGATTTTTTCCAACAAGATCATCAAGATCTACCCTGCTTTCCGGGACTTCTACGGGATGGAGGAGACGATCGAACAGATCGTGTCCTATTTCCGACACGCGGCGCAGGGCCTCGAGGAGCGCAAGCAGATCCTCTACCTGCTGGGCCCGGTGGGCGGCGGGAAATCGTCGCTCGCCGAGAAGCTCAAGCAGCTGATGGAGCAGTGCAACTTCTACGCGATCAAGGGCTCGCCGATCAACGAATCCCCCCTCGGCCTGTTCTCGCCGGTCGAGGACGGGCAGATCCTCGAAGAGGACTACGGTATCCAGCGCCGCTACCTGACGGGCGTGATGTCGCCCTGGGCGATCAAGCGGCTGCACGAGTTCAACGGCGACATCTCGCGCTTTCGCGTGGTCAAGCGCCGACCCTCGGTGCTCGAGCAGGTGGCCGTGTCCAAGACCGAGCCGGGCGACGAGAACAACCAGGACATCTCCTCGCTGGTCGGCAAGGTCGACATCCGCAAGCTCGAGCAGTTCTCCCAGGACGACCCGGACGCCTACGCGTTCTCCGGCGGCCTGTGCCAGGCCAATCAGGGGTTGCTCGAGTTCGTCGAGATGTTCAAGGCGCCCATCAAGGTGCTGCACCCGTT